>NZ_JBHXNY010000008.1:156821-201427 GCF_042719275.1 Nocardioides sp. NPDC058538
TGTGTATAAGATACTGGTTGAGAGTGACCTATAGGCCACTCTCAACTTCACAACTCCACAGGTTCAGGGTCCGAGCAAAGGATCTGCTGGGACTCCGCGGCCGAGTCGGAGTGGGCGAGACCGGTCACCTCGGCCGGGACGCCCTTGGGGTAGAGGTCGCGGAGGTCGAGAACACCGACGCAGAAGATGACCTCCTCGACCGGGTCGGGAAGCCCCGGGACGGAGTCGTCGTCGAACGGTCGGTATTCCTCGAGCGGCAACGGCACGCGTACGTCCCGCTTCAGCTCCTCGCCCGCCGCCAGCTTGACCCAACCGACCGCCGGCATCTGCGCGAACGACTTGTCGTCCGGCAGCGCGAAGACCCGCTTGCTGATCTCAGCCCGGCTCCCGCCGCTGCCCAGGACGTAGACGGTGTCTGCTGACGCCGCCTGCAGCGCCCTGTTGACGTACGTCGGCACCGAGTCGATCACGTAGACGTCGGTGTCCGCGTCGTTGACCACCCGATAGCTGACCTCGAGTGCTCCGCCCGTCTGGGCGATCTCCGACTCAAACCGGACACCCTCGATCTCGCGCTCCCCCTCCGGCACCTTCGCGCAGCCGCTCATCACCAGAGCTCCCGCCGTCAGCAGCGATGCGAGGAGCATCAACCTAGTAGTGGTCACGGTGCGGAGCTCCCATCTCGTCGCGGAGCCCGTTCTCGGTGTAGACGTACGGGTGGTCCGGGTCGATCTGCTCCGGAGTGCTGGGGTCGTTGTCGTGATCGACGGGAAGACCGGCAGCCTCGCGCTCACGGTTGTTGGTCCCCTGGTTCTCGGGGTCGTCACCGTGATACTCACCGGGCTCGAGCGTGTCGTGCATGTAGTCGTAGACGTGCGCCATCTCGTGGTAGAGCACCGCAACCGGCGGGCCGTCGACGGGAGTCTGAGGAGCACGGTTGCCGGTGTTCATCGTGTCGATGTCCGGCATGTACTCGATCTCGTTGCCGCCCATCGGCCCGTTGGACGCCGAGCTGTTCGGAGCCTCACCAGGCTCAGGGACGTACTCGCGGATGGTCAGGTTCTCCTGACCGATCCCGAACACACCCGAGTCGTCATGTCTCCGGTCCAGCGCGGCGAGCATCTGCTGGCCCGTCGGCGACGCGGCCAGCATCTCGAGGTCGGCGCGGGTGCGGGCGACGAACTCGGGCGAACCTTCGATCTTGATCCACTCCGGGACCTCGGTGATCTGGACCGTCACGTGCTGCTCGACGTCCTCGTCGGTGTCGCCGGACTCGCTGTGGGCCTTGTCGTCACCCGAGCCACCGTAGGTGGTGTCGGTCCCCCGCCCGGCGTACGTCACGTCGTCGCCGGCGCCACCGTGGATCCGGTCGTTGTCGTCACCGCCGGAGGCGATGTCGTTGCCGTCGCCGCCGACGAGCAGGTCATCGCCATCGGCGCCTTCGAGGTAGTCCTGGCCGCGACCACCGCTGATCCGGTCGTTTCCGGCCATGCCGTAGACGGTGTCATCGCCGCCCGCTCCGGTGACGAGGTCGTTGCCGCCCTGGGCGTCGATGTAGTCGCGGTCGGTGCCGCCCGAGACCCGGTCGTCGCCGTCGCCGGCGAAGATGTGGTCGCGGTCCTGGCCACCGAGAATGCGGTCGCTCCCGCTGCCGCCGTTGAGCCGGTCGTCACCTCTGCCGCCGAGCAGCGTGAGGTTGACGTTGGTGCCCTGCGGGACGTTGATCTCGTCGTTGCCCTCGCCGGCGCGGATCACGATCTCGTTGCCGGGAGGTACGTCGTACATCTGACCGTTGACGGTGACGACCTGCCTTCCGGTCAACGGGTTGATCCCGACCGTGACCACGTCGTCGCCGCTGCCGGTGTTGATGTAGGTCTTTCCGTCGACGTTGATCATGCCGACCGCGTCGACATCGGCGGGGAGGTGGAACGGGTCCTGTCCGGACTCGGCGATCGCCGCCATGCTCGTCGACAGGCCCTGCCAGGCGGCGGTGGTGTCGACAAGCACCTGTCGGTCGGCGTTGAGGTCGCGGTCGAGGCCGGTCCGGATCTCGGAGGCACGCGCGATGGCGTCGGTGACCAGCTTGCTGTCCTCGGGGGTCTCGGGCTGAAACCGGATGTCGCCCGAGGGACTGCCCTGGTGCGGGATGTGCGCGACCGTCGCCCAGGACTGGTCGAGGTGACCTTGGGCGATGCGTACGGTGCCGGCGATCCGAGCCGTCGCCGAGGCGGCCTTGTCGGCGAGGTCACGCGCCTTGTCGAGGTCGGTCAGGAGCGTCTTGCGATGCCCTTCGTAGGACTCGGCCGTCTGGCCCTCCCAGTCGGCCACCACGTTCTTGGAGCCGCTGATGAACGACTCGGTGACGCTGTCGAGCGCCTTGGCGATCGTGGTCCAGCCACGCGACGCGTCGTCGATCGACGACGCGTCGTCCCACAGCTTCCAGGTGCCTTCGGACATCTCGATGCCTCTCAGCGCGGGGTCGGGGACGGGCCCGGAGACGGGCTCGGAGTGGGCGAGGGCGGCGGCGGCCCCGGCGTCGGCTCCGGCGGCCGCGGCGTCGGACCCGGCTCCAGCGAGTTGCTGGACTGGGCGGCCCGGGCGACCTCCTCGTCGGTCGCGGAGATGTCGAACGCGCACAGCATGAGGGCGTCGGCGTCCGCTTCGAAGACGGCGGCGAACGACTCGAGCGCGCTGGACGCGGCCTCGACCAGCGGCCCGTGGGCAGCCGTGGTGTCATAGCCGCCCTGGGTGTTGCCGGCATCCCGTGAGGCGACCACGAGTGCGCCGGCGTTGTCCGTGGTCGCGCCGGTCAGGTCCATCGCCCAGTCGATGCAGCGGTCGGCGAGCTTGACGAGCTCGTCGGGACGTACGTTGATCTGAGATGACATCGGGGCCTCCTTCTCCAACGGAGTTCTTCCCCGGAACACGCGTGACTACACGCGAACGCCGCGCCTATCTCACCATCCGAGACGCTGGCGGGTGGCGGCCTGTCAGGAGAACGGGTTGGGGAGGGCGCCGGGGAGGTCGGCGAGGAGCTCGCGGGCACGGGCGGCGACCTTGTGCTCGACGAGGACCTCGTACTTCGTCGGCACGATGACCTTGACGCTCGAGAAGTCGCGGGTGCCGCGGGTGGCGGCGTAGCCGATCAGCGACCAGATGAGGCCGAAGACGATGCCGAGGAGCACCGTCGAGAGCAGGACGAAGAGGAAGTTCTCGTTGCTGAAGAGCGACATGATCAGGCCGACGAAGACGCCGAGCCAGGCACCGGAGAGGACCCCGGCGAGGGCGACCTTGCTCCAGGTGAGCCGGCCGGTGATCCGCTCGATCTGTTTCAGCTCGGTGCCGACGATCATGCAGTTCTCGACCGGGAACTCCTTGTCGGCGAGGAAGTCGACCGTCTTCTGCGCGGCGGCGTAGTCGTCATAGGTCGCGAGCGACTGGGGAAACTCCAGCTTCAACGGGCTCTGCGGGCCGTTGACCGGCGAGGTGAAGGACATAGCCCCAGTGTGCCCCAGCAGAGGTCAGTTCTTGAGGACGCCGTTCGCGATGACATCGAGCATGGGACGTACGTCCTTGGGCTCGAGCGAGGAGTGGTCGGCCATGGTCGCGACGCCGCCGAGGAGGCGGCACACGTCGAGGTTGTCGACACCCTCGCGCAGCGCGCCGTGCTCGGCCATCTCCGTCAGGACGCTCTCGTTGGCGTCGGCGTAGGTCTGGCACTTGGTGCGCAGCGGGGAGTCCTGGCAGCCGAGCGAGGCGGTGATCTTGGCGGCCGCGCCCTGGTGACGGGTCAGCAGCGAGACGTACTCCTCAAACCAGGCGAGGAGCTTCTCCCGGCACCCGCCCTCGGTCGCCATCGCCTTCTCGACGTGGGCGGAGACCTCCTCGATCCAGGTCGCCATGATCGCCTCGTGGAGCGCCTCGCGCGTGGGGAAATGGCGGTAGAGGGTGCCGGGGCCGACGCCCGCACGCCGAGCCACCTCGTCGAGAGGTGCGTCGAGACCGCGCTCCTTGAACACCACATGGGCGACCTCGATCAGCCGCTCGCGGTTGCGCTGCGCGTCGGCTCTCATCCGGACCTCCTCAGTGGCTCCCGCAGGGCTGCGGAGGCCTCACGTTAACAGCAGCCTCCGCCACATCAGCACTGCACTCGGTCAAAAGGCGTTGCTAAACGGAGACACTCTCCGGTAGTGTTCCAATCAAGCGGAGACTTCCTCCGCTTCACTGTACTCCTCTTCCGTCTCCAACAGGAGCTCTTGAATGACATCCACCGTGGCACCACCCAAGCCACCCGCGGCCACCAAGGCCGCCGCCGGCGCCGGGATCGCCCTGGTCCTGGTCGCTCAGCTGATGATCGTGCTCGACGCGGCGGTCGTGAACGTCGCACTCCCCCGGATCGCCGACGACCTCGAGTTCACCCCGGCGGCACTCACCTGGGTGCTCAACGGCTACACCCTCGCCTTCGGCGGCCTGCTGCTGCTCGGCGGTCGCCTCGGCGACGTCTTCGGCAGGCGGCGCATGTTCGTCGCCGGCCTCTCCGTCTTCACCCTCTTCTCCCTGGCCGGCGGGTTCGCACCGACCGACGAACTGCTCGTCATCGCCCGCGCCCTGCAGGGCTTCGGTGCCGCGATCGCCGCGCCTCAGGTGCTCGCCCTGCTGACCACGTCGGCGAAGGACGAGGCCGGCCGCGCCCGGGCGATCGCGCTCTTCTCAGCCGTCTCCTCCAGCGGTGCCTCGATCGGGCTGATCCTCGGCGGCATCCTGACCGACATCGCGTCGTGGCGCTGGACGCTGTTCATCAACGTACCGATCGGGCTCGTCGTGCTCGCCCTCGTCGGCCGCCTCGTCGCCGAGACGGCCCCGCGACCGGGGCGCTTCGACATCGTCGGCGCCGTGACCGCCACCGGTGGTGCGGCCGCGATCGTCTGGTCGCTGATCGGCGCCCCGGAGCACGGCTGGACCTCCGCGCGCACCCTCGGCGGGATCGCGGTCGGCCTGCTCCTGCTGGTCGCCCTCGTGCTCACCGAGCGCCGCGTCGCCCACCCGCTGCTGCAGCTCCACCTCTTCAACAGCCACCGCCGCGTCGCCGCGTTCATCGCCGCGGTCGGCCTGGTCGGGGCTCAGTTCGCGACGTTCTACCTGACCGTGATCTACCTACAGGGAGTGCTGGGCATGGGGCCGCTCGCCTCCGGGCTGGCGTTCCTGCCGCTCACCCTGATGATCTTCGCGATGTCGCGGGTGGCGCCTCGGATCGCGGCCCGGATCGGGATGTCGCGGGTGCTGGTCCTGGGTGCCACCGGCCTCACCGTGTCATTCCTGTGGCTGAGCACACTCTCGGAGACCAGCACGTACGCCGGCGCCGTCCTGGCTCCGTTCCTGCTCAACGGCGCCTTCGCCTCGCTCGTCTTCACCTCCACCACGGCTCTCGGCCTGGAGGGCGTCGACGCCGCCCACGCCGGCTCGGCCTCGGGCCTGGTGCAGACCATGCAGCAGCTCGGCGGCTCGATCGGCCTGGCCGTGATCGCATCGGTCTACGTCGCCAACGGCACCCCGGGCGAGGTCGTACCCGGGATGCGCGAGGCCTTCTACGCCGCGGCCGCTCTGGGCGCGCTCGGCATCATCGCCTCGCTGAGCGTGGTGCTCCGGCGACCCTCCGGGATGAGCTCGTACGCCACCGGGCAGGTAGCACCCAGCGCGAAGTGAGTGTGTTCCTCCGTCACCCGAACTAGATCGGCCCGGCTCGCAAGCGCGAGCCGGGCCGATTCGTACACCTGGGTCAGGCGAAGGCCTTCTCGGCCAGTGAGGTGAAGAAGCCGAGCCCGTCCGTGCCGGAGCCGGTGAGGGTCTCCACGGCGTGCTCGGGGTGGGGCATCAGGCCGACGACGTTGCCGGCCTCGTTGGTGATACCGGCGATGTCGTTGACCGAGCCGTTGGGGTTCACGTCGAGGTAGCGCGCGACGACGCGGCCCTCGCCCTCGAGCCGCTTGATGGTGTCGGCGTCGGCTACGTACTGCCCCTCGCCGTTCTTCAGCGGGACCACGATCTCCTGGTCCTGGGTGAACGCGGAGGTCCAGGCGGTCGAGGCGTTCTCGATGCGCAGCTTCTGGTCGCGGCAGATGAACTTGAGGTGGTCGTTGCGAAGCAGGCCGCCGGGGAGCAGGTGGGACTCGACGAGCATCTGGAAGCCGTTGCAGATGCCGAGCACCGGAAGGCCCTTCTGGGCCCCCTCGATGACCTCAGTCATGATCGGCGCGAAGCGGGAGATGGCACCGCAGCGCAGGTAGTCGCCGTAGGAGAAGCCGCCCGGCAGGATCACCGCGTCGACGCCCTGCAGGTCGTGGTCGCCGTGCCACAGCGCAACGGCCTCGTTGCCGCCGACACGGACGGCGCGCTGCGCGTCGACGTCGTCGAGCGTGCCCGGGAAGGTGATGACGCCGATCTTCACTTGGCGGGCTCTTCCACGCGCACGACGAAGTTCTCGATCACCGTGTTGGCCAGGAAGGTCTCGGCGAGCTTCTCGATCTGCGCGAGCGCGTCGTCGGTGACCTCAGGGATCTCCAGCTCGAACCGCTTGCCCTGACGGACCTCGGTGACCCCGGTGAACCCGAGCCGCGGCAGGGCGCCGAGTACGGCTTTCCCCTGCGGGTCGAGAATCTCGGGCTTGGGCATGACGTCGACGACAACGCGAGGCATGGCTGCAGTCTAGGTGGGCTATACGCCGCTCACCTAAACCGTTGGCACCCCTCCCTGCCCGGTCTTTACGATCGCTCCTCGTGCGCCATCTGCTGATCGACATCACCCCGTTGCGTACGTCTCCTGCTTTCCGCCGTTTCTTCATCGGGCGGGCGGTGTCGGGGCTGGGTGGGCAGATCTCGGTGGTCGCGGTGATGTACCAGGTCTGGGAGGCGACCCACAGCCCGTTCTGGTCCGGCAGCGTCGCGCTCGCGCAGCTCGTCCCGATGCTCACGATCGGGCTCTGGGGCGGCGCGGTGGCGGACCGCGCGGACCGGCGCTCGATCCTGCTGGTCACCACCCTCACCCAGCTCGTGCTGGCACTGCTGCTGATGGCGCAGGCCCTCTGGCTGGGCACCTCGCCGTCCTCGCTCGGGCTCGTCCTGATGCTGGTCGCGCTGATGGCGGCCGCGGGCTCGGTCGCCGCCCCCGCGAGCATGGGCGTTATCCCGCGGCTCCTCGCCAGCGACCAGGTCGCGGCAGGGCTCGCCCTCAACCGGCTGAGCTTTCAGGGATCGATGCTCCTCGGCCCGGCGATCGGCGGGCTGATCATCGGCTACGCCGGCCTCGAGATCGCGTACGCCGTCGACGCGGCCTCCTTCGCCGCCGGGTTCCTCGGGGTCGTCGGCCTCCCGGCTCTCGCGCCGGCGACGAGGACGAGCGGCGGCGGAGTTCTCGATGGCTTGCGCTTCGCGGCCACCCAGCCGGTCGTACGCGGCGTGCTCCTCGTCGACCTGGCGGCCACCGTCCTGGCCATGCCCGTGAGCCTGTTTCCGCTGATCAACGAGGCCCGGTTCGGCGGCGACCCGCGCACCCTCGGGCTGTTCCTGACCGCGATCGCGGTCGGCGGCGTGACGGCCTCGCTCTTCTCCGGTTCGTTCACCCGACGCAGCCGGCCCGGCGTCATCACGATCGGCGCTGCTGCCGTGTGGGGCGTCAGCCTCGGCGCCGTCGGGCTGGTCACCTCACCCTGGCTGTGCCTCGCCCTGCTCGCCGTCGCCGGAGCCGCCGACTCGGTCAGCGTCGTCACCCGCGGCACGCTGATCCAGCTCGCCGTGCCCGACGACCTGCGCGGCCGGACCGCCGCGATCGAGATGATCGTCGGCGCCGGCGGGCCGGAGGTCGGCAACCTTCGCGGCGGCGCCGTCGCCCAGCTCACCTCGGGCTCGTTCGCCCTGGTCAGCGGGGGCATCACCTGCCTGCTCGCCCTGGCCGCCGTCGGCGCCACCTCCCGGCCGATGCTCGCCTTCCGTACACCGTCGCGGAGCGAGCGGCCCATCGGGTGACCGCCGCCCGACGACTGTGGCTCAGGGTTGCCTGCCTCATCGCATTTCGCCGTGCGTGGCTGCCGGTGATCCCAAAATCCATGGCCCTCCGCGTCCCAGCACGCGAGAATCCGCTTCCACCAGAAACCTGGGAGGTTCCCGATGACCGCGCCACGCGCACGACACCACCTGCTCAGCAAACGCGCAGAGCGACGAAGTCATCTGGCAAAGGTCGCGCTCGGTGTCACGCCACTTGCTGCCGCGCTGCTGGTCCGGGCCTTCGGCGCCGAAGGCCAAGCCATCGACGTCCTGGTGACCGTGGCTGTGTCCTGGGCCCTGATCGCAATCGTGATCGCCCTGGTCCTGCCGATGATGAACCGCCGCCGGCGCGTCCTGGCCGAACGAATTCTCGCGGCCCATCCTGATGCCGACGTCGTCACAGGGTTCGCGTCGAAAGGCACCAGGGATCACGCGCGGGCGCTGGGAGTGAACCTGGTCGGCCTCAACAACGGCGCGGCGATCGCTCTCGGTGTCCGCCCTGGTCTCATAGAGGTCTGGGGTACGGGCGACACGGAGCCGAGGTGGGTCCTCGACCGGAGATCGAGCGCTCTCCAGGTCGAGGTCGAACGGCTCCCTCACCTAGACCGCACGCTCCTGGGCATCCGGGTCACCGACGGTCACGCTTCCGTCGAGCTCATCCCAGCGGACCGAGCCGGGCGGATCGCAGCCGTAGAGGCGGCTCTCGACGCGCTCGGCGTGGATCGCAACGATCACATCACGCCGTAGCGCGAAGATCGCAGCCACCAGGTGACTGCGATCTTCGCGCTACAGCACCTGGCGGCGCACGAGAAGGGCTACTTGAGCTCGCGCTTGAGGATCTTGCCGGTGGCGGTCATCGGGAGGGCTTCGACGATCTCGACGATGCGCGGGTACTTGTAGGCGGCCATCTGCTCCTTCGACCAGGCGACGATCTCCTCGGAGGTCGCGGAGGCGCCGGGCTTGAGCACGAGGACCGCCTTGATCTCCTCACCGTGGGAGTCGTGCGGGACGCCGATCACCGCAGCGAGAGAAACCGAAGGATGGGTCAGCAGGACCTCTTCGATCTCACGCGGGTAGACGTTGAAGCCGCCGCGGATGATGAGCTCCTTGGCGCGGTCGACGATGTAGTACCAGCCGTCCTCGTCGCGCTTGGCGAGGTCACCCGACCGGAACCAGCCCTCCGAGGTGAGCACCTCGGAGGTGGCCTCGGGACGGTTGTAGTAGCCCTTGAAGATGTTGTGGCCCTTGATCGCGATCTCACCGATCGCGTCGGGGGTCCACTCGATGTCGTCCCAGGAGGCCGGGTCGATCAGGCGCATCTCGACACCGGGGATCGGTACGCCGATCGAGCCCGGGCGCACCGGCTGGCCGTAGAGCGAGAACGAAGCCACCGGGGAGGTCTCGGAGAGGCCGTAGCCCTCGAGGATGGTGACCCCGAAGCGCTTCTCGAACTCCTTGTGGATCTCGACCGGGAGGGCCGAGCCGCCGGCGGCGGCGACGCGCAGGTTCTTGGCGAGGGTGTCCACGTCGGTGTCCTCGGTGAGAGCACCGAGCAGGCCCCAGTACATCGTCGGTACGCCGGCGAAGAAAGTGACGCTCTCCTTGAGCATCGTCGCCAACGCGGCCGCGGCGTCGAAGCGGGGCAGCAGCACGACGGTGCCGCCGAAGGCGATCGCGCCGTTCTGCACCACGGTCTGGCCGAAGGCGTGGAAGAGGGGCAGCACGGCGAGATAGGTGTCGGGCCGCTCGACCGAGGCACCGAAGAGGTCCGCGCCGGCCAGCGCGTTGTCGCGCATGTTGCGGTGACGCAGCTCGGCGCCCTTGGGCTGGCCCGTGGTGCCGGAGGTGTAGAGGATGACCGCGGTGTCGTCCTCCTCGGTGGCCACGGTCTCGAAGGTCGGCGGCTGGGTCCCGATGCCCTGGCCGAGCGTGGTCACGCCCTCTATCGGCGACGCGGCGGTCGGGTCGGCGGTGATCAGGAAGATGTTCTCGACCCCGGCCTCCTGCGCGCCGGCGTGCGCCTCGGCGCCGATGGCGAGCTCCGGCGTGCCCTCGAAGGCGAAGAGCGCCTTCGCGTCGGAGTCCTTGAGGTGGTAGGCCACCTCGCGCCCCTTGAGCAGCACGTTGAGCGGCACGACGGTGGCGCCGGCCTTGAGGATGCCGAAGTAGACCATCGTGAAGTAGGGCAGGTTCGGGCTCATCAGGGCGACCCGGTCGCCCGCGCCGATGCCCTTGCTCGCCAGCAGGTTCGCGACCTGGTTGGCGGCACCGTTGATCTGGGCGTAGTTCAGACGGATGTCTCCCAGCACGATCGCTGTGCGCTCGGGATGGTTCGCCGCGGAGTCTTCGAGCAGCGAAGCGAGGTTGTACGTGGACACATGGCCTCCAGTGGTGTGCGTGTTACGCGTCACAACCTACCCGTGCGTAGCTTCTCGCGGAACACGGTCTCGATTTTTACTGCGACACGTGTCCCTGAAACTTGTCTGGGGGGCCGATCAGAAGCGGTGGCCGGTGAGCTTCTCGTACGCCTCGACGTACTTCGCCCGCGTGCGCGCGACGATCTCCTCGGGCAGCTCCGGCGGAGGGCCACCGGCGGCGCGGTCCCAGCCGGACTCGGGCGAGAGCAGCCAGCGCCGGATGACGTCCTTGTCGAAGCTGGGGATCGCGGCACCGGGGTGCCACTGGCTCGCGTCCCAGTAGCGGGAGGAGTCCGGGGTGAGCACCTCGTCGGCGAGGACGATCGTGCGGATGCCCAGGTCGTCCTGGCGTACGCCGAACTCGAACTTCGTGTCGGCCAGGATGAGGCCGCAGCCGCGGGCGATCTCGTCGGCGCGCTGGTAGACCGCCAGGGTCAGCCGGCGCACCGCGGCGGCGTCGTCCTCGCCGATCAGCTTGGAGATGTATTCGTAGGTGACGTTCTCGTCGTGGTCGCCGAGCTCCGCCTTCGTGGCCGGGGTGAAGATCGGCGGGGTGAGCCGGGAGCCGTCGACCAGACCGGCCGGCAGCCGGATGCCGCAGACCTCGCCGGTGGCCTCGTACTCGCGCAGGCCCGACCCGGTCAGGTAGCCGCGTGCGACGCACTCGACGGGCAGCATGTGGAGCTTCTGAGCGACCACCGCCCGACCTTCGACGGCCGCGGGGACCTCGGTCGAGAGGACGTGGGTCGGCACCAGGTCCTCGAACTGCTCGAACCACCACAGCGACAGCCGGGTGAGGATCTCGCCCTTGTCCGGGATGACCGTGTCGAAGACATGGTCGAAGGCCGAGATGCGGTCGCTGGCGACCATCAGGAGCTGGCCGGCGTACGGACCTTCCTCCAGCTCGTAGAGGTCGCGCACCTTGCCGGAGTGGAGGTGCTTCGCGCCCGGGATCGCCGGCGCCGGCGGGATGTTGAGTTCAGCCACGGGATCAGCCTAAGAGATGGGCGGCCGCGGGATGTAACACGTCGTTCGTAGGACTACTCGCCCCAAGGGAACGACCGGGTAGTCCTACGAACAGCGTGTTACATCTCCGCCCGCTGTGGCATCGTTCGAGCCATGGCCGAGACAGCTGATCAGATCTATGCCCGCGTCCAGGCCGGCGGTGACCTGCCCGCACCGAGCGTGACCGAGTGGGACGTCTTCCCGTGGGTCGTACGCGATGGCGAGATCGCCCCCAAGCCACTCGCTCCCCCGGCTCCCGAGGAGCCGCGCAGCGGCGAGGACGGGGTGGACTGCAACCTGTGCGGCACCGACCTGCCGGGCGTGATCTGGCAGGACGAGAGCTGGCGGGTGAAGCACCTGAAGCAGTCCGGGCTGCCGCTGGTGCTGATCCTGGAGCCGCTCGAGCACTACGACCTGCCCGACCTCGACGAGCACCAGGCGGCCGAGTTCGGGGTCCTCACGGTGCGGCTCGCCAGGATCGTGGAGAGCCTGCCCAACATCGCCCGGTGTCACGCGATGCGGATCGGCGACGGTGCCGAGCACCTGCACATGTGGTTCCTGGCTCGTCCGAAGGACCTGCTCTCCGTACGCGGCAGCTTCTCGCCCGACTGGGACGACATCCTCCCGCCCGGCCCCGAGGAGATCTGGCGCGCCGACCTCGCCGAGGTCGCCCGCAAGCTCGCCACCCACGGCGGCGAGGCGCTGGTCTGATGGACCTGACCGACGAGGCGGACGTACGCCGCCTGCTGGACGTGATCGAGCAGGAGATCGTCCCGCTGACCCGTGCCGGCGTGGAAGCGGGCAACAAGATCTTCGGCGCCGCGATCGTGCGCCGCGCGGACCTCTCGACGGTGGTCGCCGAGACCAACAACGAGACCGAGAACCCGCTGTGGCACGGCGAGATCCATGCGATCAAGCGCTTCTTCGAGCTGCCGGCCGAGGACCGCCCGGCTCCCGCCGACTGCCTGCTGCTGGCGACCCACGAGCCGTGCTCGCTGTGCCTGTCGGGGATCGCCTGGTCAGGGTTTCCCGAGTTCGCCTATCTCTTCAGCCACCAGGACTCGGCCGACTCCTTCGCGATCCCCTACGACCTGGCGATCCTGAAGGGCGTCTACGCCGTCCCCGACCCCGACCGCGACGAGGTCGCCCCGGGGCGAGACCTCTACAACCGCACCAACGCCTACTTCGTGAGCAGCGGGCTCGGCCCGCTCGCCGACCCCGACCAGCTCGCCCGGATCACCCGGACCTACGACGAGCTCTCGGCGACGTACCAGGAGAGGAAGGGCGGCGGCGCGATCGCGCACCCCTGACCCGGGCCGGTTCAAGTCAGTCCCCGCTGCGCCAGCGCAGCAGGCCGGCCACGGCTGAGAACACCGCGACGACG
The DNA here is from genome assembly GCF_042719275.1 of Nocardioides sp. NPDC058538. Taxonomy (NCBI): domain Bacteria; kingdom Bacillati; phylum Actinomycetota; class Actinomycetes; order Propionibacteriales; family Nocardioidaceae; genus Nocardioides; species Nocardioides sp. NPDC058538. Next base: position 169,661 of record NZ_JBHXNY010000008.1, read on the forward strand.
GAGCCGTAGACATAGGTCGTGGTCGTGAGACCGATCTGCGGCGTCAGCAGCCCGGCGATGACCGCCGGGATGCCGAATGCGAGGTAGGACACGATGAAGATCACCGCGAAGACCTCCGCCCGCTCGTGCGCAGGCAGCAGCGGCATGATCGAGCGCAGGATGCCGAAGAAGGCGGTCCCGAAGCCCGAGCCCGCGACGACCACGGCAACGAGGTACGCCGCCGCCGAGCCGGTCGGGAGGGCGAGCAGGCTCAGCACCGTGCCGCCGGCCAGCGCGGCCGTGCCGTAGAGCGTCGTCGCCCGGGCCGAGCGGTTCCGGAACAGGTACGCCGCCACCGCCCCGGACCCGGCGAGGGCACCGATCGCCAGCCCCTGGAGGACATGACTGCTGGCGCCCAGCTCGGTGCGTACGATCGCGGCGCCGAGGGAGAGGAAGAGCCCACCGGTCGCCCAGCCCGCGAAGATCGCCGGGGCGCTGCGGCTGAGCAGGCCCCGGATGGCCGGCGGGACAGCGATCCGCGGACGCAGCGAGGCGAGCAGACCTTCGTGACGGGGCGCGGTCTCGGGGACCAGCCACACGCCGGCCGCGAGGAGGAGGGAGAGCACGACGAGGGCGTCGAACACGATGAGCTGCGCGTCCGCCGCCACCTGCAGGACCACGCCGGCGACGATGGCGCCGATCGCTAGTCCGACCATCGGAGCGACGGCGTTGACCACCGCCGCGGAGCCCGGCCGCGATGGCCGCTCGAAGTCTGCGATGGCGGCCGAGAGCGTCGAGAGCAGCAGTCCGCTCGCGACCCCCTGCAGGAGCCGCGCCTCGAAGAGGACGGCGGCGGTGTCGGCGCCTTGGAAGAGCGCGAAGCTGGCCGCCAGCAGGAGGAACCCGATGGTCACCACCGGACGCCGGCCGACGTGGTCGGAGACGGAGCCGAAGACGAGCAGGGTGCCCAGCAGGGCCACCGCGTAGACGGCGAAGACGGCCGTCATCACCCAGGGCTCGAGCCCGAGGCCCACCTGGAGGTCGGGATAGAAGGGCGAGGGCGCGCTGGCCCCGGCCATCATCAGCACGACCGCCACCAGGGCCACCCCCGCGCCGAGTCGCCGCCCGGCGACGGCGTCCATCGTCGTCGCGCCCACCGTCTCTACCGACATCACCACTCCATCCATCGTTCGAACTATTTCGAACCTTTTAGGAGAGTACGTGCCTTCCGCTGACTGTGCAACTATTATCGAACCATGAGTTCTTCCCCGGACCTCCCGCATCCTGATCGGTCGGAGCTCTCACTGACGACCGTGCTCTTCGCGCTCAGCGACCCCGAGCGTCTGGCGATCGCCCGTCAGCTGGTCGACGGACCTCTCGACATGGCGGAGTGCCACCTGAGCAACCCGGATGTGCCGAAGTCGACGAAGTCGCACCTGATGAAGGTGCTGCGGACGGCGGGCGTGGTCCGCAACGAGGCCAACGGCCGCGCCCGGCGCCTCTCGCTGCGTCGCGAGGATCTCGACGCCCGGTTCCCCGGGCTCCTCGACGCCGTGCTCTCCGCCGAGAACGGCACCCCGAAGTCCTAGCTGCGGCGCCAGGGCGCCGGGCGGCCGTGCAGGAACCACTCCATGTTGCGGGTGATCCACGGCAGTCCGAAGTACGTCATGAACGGCAGCGTCACGACCATCACCCCGAGCACCTTCAGCGGTAGGGCCCAGTCGGCGAGGAACGGCCCGAGCGCCCAGTTGGCGAGCAGGCTGACCGGGAAGAACATCAGGAAGATCGTGATCGTCTGCTTCCACCGCGGCGGTGGCGAGGCGACCCCGGAGACCTGCTCGACGTCGTACGTGCTCGGCGGGTCGAACCATCCCTCGATCCCGGTGCGCCGCTCGACCGTGGTCTCCTCCACGAACGGCTCGCCCGCGCCCAGCCACCAGCCGCGCTGGCGGCTGTTGTCCCAGCGTCCCAAGGTCGCGTGGGAGTCGAAACGGTAGAGCAGGTGCCACTGGTCGGAGTCCGGTGACGGCCGCACCCAGCCCGCTCCGAGGAAGCCGGGGAACTCGCTGGCCAGCCGGATCCCCGCCTGCATCCAGGCGACCATCTCGTCGCGGCGCTCCACGGAGACTCGACGAGCGATGGTCACGGTTACGGGATCGGACATGCCGTCATGGTCGCAGGCACGTACGCCGCTTCCCCAGCCCTCGCATAGGTTTGCGGCATGTCTGTGGTGAAGATCAATGCAATCCAGGTTCCGGCCGAGGCGGGCGCGGAGCTCGAGAAGCGTTTCGCGGCGCGTGCCGGGGCGGTCGAGAAATCGCCGGGGTTCCTCGGCTTCCAGCTGCTGCGCCCGGTTGCCGGCGACGATCGCTACTTCGTCGTCACCCACTGGGACTCCGAGGAGTCCTTCGCGGCCTGGCGCGACGGGGATGCCCGGGCCGCGCACGCGACCCCGCCGGGCGAGGCGCCGCGCAAGCCGGTCGCCACCGGCGCCGACCTGCTGGAGTTCGAGGTCGTGCTGGACGTCAAGCCGGCCTGACCTCGGAACGGAGTCGAGCGCGAACGCCGCCGTCCACCACATCAGCCCGGGGTCGGCGGCCGAGTAGGGCGACCCCTCGGGATGCGCGTGGCCGCCGGGGACCTCCATCGTCCCCGCGACGGGCACGTGCCGCCTCGCCGTGAAACGCGAGTGCCCGGTCGGCCTCCTCCTCGGTGCCGAGGAAGACCGCCTCCATCAGCCGAGCGGTCAGCGCGAGCCGCGTGTACGGCGTCGCCCGGTGCACCGTGTGCTGCGCGGTGCCGACGAAGAGCCGTGGGTGCAGGCCGCCGATCACCAGCGCCCGCTGGCCCCAGCTCAGTCCGACGACCCGCTGACGGATGGCACGGACGACCATCGAGTCGGCGGCGAAGTACCCGGGCACACCGCCAGTCTGACACCGCGCCGCGGCCGGCCGCGAGGGTTCAGGCGGGCTCGAGGGCGGGGACGACGTACTCCCTGGTCAGCGGGGCGAAGTCGGCTCCGTCGGTGATCTCGGTGAGCGTCGCCCAGCGCAGCTCCGCGATCTCGGCAGCGGCGTCCGGCGCGACCTTGCCGGCCCAGGTGAAGACCGTCGAGCGCACCAGGTGGCCCGGCTCGTTGGCGGCGTCCGCCTCGAACTCGCCGAGCAGCGCCAGGTCCTCGACCCGAAGCCGTACGCCGAGCTCCTCCGCCACCTCACGGACCGCCGCCGCCGCGGCCGACTCCCCCGGCTCCAGCTTTCCGCCGGGGAGCATGAACTTCGCGGTGCCGTTCTTGCGGACGGTCAGCATCCGCCCGTCAGCGTCTCGGAAGACGACGGCCGCGACGGTGATGACCGGTCCGGCGTCCGGGCTCAGAGGATCTCTCCCGGCATGTAGGCGGCAGCCTCGGGGTGGCGGGCGGTGACGGCCTCCACCCGGCGTACGACCTCCTGGACCTGCGCGACGGCGGCACCGGTGAACTCGATCGGCTCGGCGACCAGCGACTGGATCTGGTCCTCGGTCAGACCAAGACGGGAGTCGGCGCCCAGCTTGGCGAAGACGTCGTTCTCGGCCTGCCCCTTGCGCATCGAGAGCGCGGTGCCGACGGCGGCCTCCTTGATCGCCTCGTGGGCCTCCTCGCGGCCGACACCGTTGCGGACGGCGGCCATCAGGACCTTGGTGGTCGCCAGGAACGGCAGGTAGCGGTCGAGCTCGCGCTGGATCACGGCCGGGAAGGCGCCGAACTCGTCGAGCACGGTCAGGAAGGTCTGGAAGAGGCCGTCGGCGGCGAAGAACGCGTCCGGGAGCGCGACGCGGCGCACGACGGAGTCGGAGACGTCGCCCTCGTTCCACTGGTCGCCGGCCAGCTCGGAGATCATCGAGAGGTAGCCGCGGAGCACGACCGAGAGGCCGTTTACCCGCTCGGTGGAGCGCGAGTTCATCTTGTGGGGCATCGCGGAGGAGCCGACCTGGCCCTCCTTGAAGCCCTCGGTGACCAGCTCGTTGCCGGCCATCAGCCGGATCGTGGTCGAGAGGTTGGAGGGGCCGGAGACCAGCTGGACCAGCGCCGAGACGGCGTCGAAGTCGAGGGAGCGGGGGTAGACCTGACCGACGCTGGTGAAGACGTTCTCGAAGCCGAGGTGGGCCGCGACCCGCTCCTCGAGCGCGGCCAGCTTGCCGGCGTCACCGTCGAGCAGGTCGAGCATGTCCTGCGCCGTGCCCATCGGGCCCTTGATACCGCGCAGCGGGTAGCGGGCGATGAGCTCCTCGACCCGCTGGAGGCCGACCAGCATCTCGTCGGCGACGGTCGCGAACCGCTTGCCGAGCGTCGTCGCCTGGGCAGCGACGTTGTGCGAACGGCCGGCCATGACGGTCGTCTCGTGCTCGGCCGCGAGCCGCGCCAGGCGGGCCAGCGTCGCGACGGCGCGGTCACGGATCACCTTCAGGCTCGAGAGGACCTGGAGCTGCTCGACGTTCTCAGTGAGGTCCCGCGAGGTCATGCCCTTGTGGATGTGCTCGTGACCGGCCAGCGCGGCGAACTCCTCGATCCGCGCTTTCACGTCGTGGCGGGTGACCCGCTCGCGGGCGGCGATCGAGTCGAGGTCGACGTCCTCGACAACCTTCTCGTACGCCTCCACCACCCCGTCGGGGACGTCGATGCCGAGATCCTTCTGGGCCTTGAGCACCGCGATCCAGAGCTGACGCTCCAGGACGATCTTGTGCTCGGGACTCCAGATCCCGGCGAGGTCGGCCGCGGCATAGCGGTTGGCGAGAACGTTGGGCACCACAGTCACGGCGGATATTCTCCCATGCTCCATGCCCACCCCCACTAACGTGGCGGTATGGCCCTGCGCATCCTCGCCAGCCGGCCCGATCCGGCGATCTACACCCTGCCCTGGTCACTCCCCCTGGAGGAGTGGCCGGATGATGTCGTGGTGCCGCTGGCCCGCGGGCTGAGTCGTCATGTCGTACGCATCGTGCGGGTGCGCAACAACATCTACGCGGTCAAGGAGACCCAGGCCGACATCGCCCGGCGCGAGTACGACATGCTGCGCGAGCTGCAGCGCCTCGGCCTGCCGACCGTGGTCGCCAAGAGCGTCGTCACGGGGCGCAAGGACCGCGACGGCAACGACCTCGGCGCCGCACTGATGACCGAGCACCTCACCTACTCGCTCCCCTACCGCGCGCTGTTCGAGCGGGGCCTGGCCGCCGACCGGCTCCCCAGCCTGATCGACGCCCTCGTCGTCCTGCTCGTACGCCTCCACCTGGCCGGCTTCTACTGGGGCGACGTGTCCTTGTCGAACGTCCTGTTCGTGCGCGACGCGAACGGGTTCGCGGCCTACCTGGTCGATGCCGAGACCGGGGAGCTGAAACCTGAGCTCTCCGACCGGCTGCGGGAGTACGACCTCGACGTCGCCTACCAGAACATCTACGGCGAGCTGCTCGACCTGCAGGCGAGCGAGTCCCTGCCGGAGGCCTTCCCGATCGACGCGATCGTCGAGCGGCTGCAGAGCCGCTACGACGCGCTGTGGCGTGAGCTCACCGAGGAGCAGGTCTTCTCCGCCGAGGAGATGTGGCACATCGAGCAGCGCATCGAGCGCCTCCACGACCTCGGCTTCGACGTCGAGGAGCTCGACATCACCACCAGCGAGGACGGCGCCACCGTCGCCCTCCGCCCGCGGGTGGTCGAGCTCGGCCACCACCGTCGCGAGCTGCGTACGCTGACCGGGCTGGACGTCCAGGACGCCCAGGCACGGCGGATCCTCAACGACATCTCCGCCTTCCGCGCCACCCGCGACCTCGGTGACCGGCCGATCGAGGTCGCGGCGAGCCGCTGGCTGCGCGAGGTCTACGAGCCCATCGTCGCGATGCGCCCGCCCGGCGCCGCCGCCAAGCTGACCCCGGCGCAGATGTTCCACGAGATCCTCGAGCACCGCTGGGTGCTCTCCCAGTTCGCCGGCGAGTGGGTCAAGCTCATCAACGCCGCCGAGTCCTACTACGAGGACGTCATCGCCCACCGGCCCGACGAGGCCGTCACCCCGCCCGGCGAGGAGTGAGCCGGGCCCGTCATAAGGTGGCCACGTGAAGATCCTCGTCGTCGGCACCGGTGGTCGTGAGCACGCGCTCGCTCTGAAGCTCTCCCAGGAAGGGAACGAGGTGTACGCCGCGCCCGGGAACCCCGGGATCGCGGAGTTCGCCACGCTCCGGGACGTGGACATCATGTCCGGTCCCGCGATCGCCTCCCTGGCCGGCGAGCTGGGCGCCGATCTGGTCGTCGTCGGGCCCGAGGCGCCGCTGGTGGCCGGGGTGGCCGACGCGGTCCGTGAGGCGGGGATCCCGGTCTTCGGACCGTCGGAGGCTGCCGCTCAGCTCGAGGGGTCGAAGGCGTTCTCCAAGGACGTGATGTCCGTTGCCGGCGTGCCGACCGCGGGATCACGCGTGGCGACCACTCCCGAGGAGGCCGCCGCCGCGCTGGACGAGTTCGGCGCTCCGTACGTCGTCAAGGACGACGCTCTGGCCGCGGGCAAGGGTGTCGTCGTGACGCGTGACCGCGAGGAGGCGTTGGCCCACGCGGCCGCGTGCGAGCGGGTCGTCATCGAGGAGTTCCTCGACGGCCCCGAGGTCTCGCTGTTCGCGATCTGCGACGGGACACGGGCCCACGCGCTGCAGCCGGCGCAGGACTTCAAGCGGATCTTCGACGGCGGCAAGGGCGGCAACACCGGTGGGATGGGTGCCTACTCGCCGCTGCCGTGGGCGCAGCCGGACCTGGCCGACGTCGTGCTGACGACCGTGGTCCAGCCGACCCTGGTCGAGATGGAGAAGCGCGGCGCCCCGTTCGTCGGGTGCCTCTACGTCGGGCTCTCGCTGACCGCCAAGGGTCCGAAGGTGATCGAGTTCAACTGCCGCTTCGGTGACCCCGACGTCCAGCCGGTCCTCGCTCTGCTGGAGTCCTCCCTCGGCGACCTGCTCCTCGCGGCGGCCACGGGTGCGCTGGACACGGTCGAGGCGCCGACCTTCTCCGACGGTGCCTCGGTGACCGTCGTGCTGGCCTCGGCCGGCTACCCGGAGTCGTCCTCGAAGGGCGACGTCATCACCGGTGCCGGCAACGCCAACTCGATCAACGACGTGGACGTGATCCACGCCGGCACGGCGATCGTGGATGCCTCCACCCCCGAGGAGCCTTCCCACCGCCACCTGGTCACCGCGGGAGGACGCGTCCTGGCGGTCCGCGCCAAGGGCTACGACATCGACGACGCGCGCTCGCGGGCGTACGCAGCCGCCGACCTGATCACCTTCGACGGCCTCCAGCGGCGCTCCGACATCGCCGCCGAGCCGCTCGGAGTCGTCGAGGGCGCCTCGCTGCTCTAACCCGAATCCACCGGTGGCCTCGGGTTTGAGCATCGGCGTACTCTGCCGACCATGACCTGGGTCGTGTTCGGCGTCGCCGTCGTTGCCGTGCTCGGCCTGACCATCGCGGCCTGCAACAAGGCCCTGCGCTCCTCGCGCCGTGGCGTCTCCGCCGGGATCGGCGACGGCCTCGGCAACTTCATCGACGTCTTCGACCCCGGCAACGCCCGCGCCGCGCGCGACCTCGAGGAGCAGGACAACATCGGTCACGTGGTCCCCTCGCCCGACGGCGATGACCCGCCGTGCGGGGTCGACCTGAAGGCCGGACGGGTCACCATTCGCCGTTCGGTGACCTGACCTCTCACGCCGCGACAGGAACTCCGAGCGCCAGCAGGTCCCGAGCCACCCGCTCCGGCTCGTCACGAAGTTCGCGAGCTGTGCATCTGACGATGACGCGGTCGGTCGCGGTCAAGGCACGTTGCCTTGCCAGGTCGTCCTCCCAGTGCTCGGCCTCCATGTGGAAGCCGCCGTCCACCTCCAGCACGAGAGTGCGTCCGTCCGGGAGCTGCCACTCGCAGTCGGTGTAGCGGGTCCATCCGTCGGCATCCCTGCGCTTGACCTGGCGCGTGGGTCTCGCCAAGCCGAAACTCCGGCACATGCGTTTGACGTCCATCTCCGCCAGCGACTGCGCCCCTCCCCCGATGTCCTCGATAGCCCGCCGCAACGTCGCGGCGCGCCTCAGCGGAGCCAGTCTCTCCAGCCACTCGAGCAGATCCTCAGGGTTGGTCAGCTGCTGCTGGACCACAGCAGCGAGCACCCCCTGAGCCGTTCGCTCTGACCGATCGGCGGCCGCGAAGAGGAGGACCGCCGGCTCGATGCGACACCGAGGTGGTGATCCCACATCACGCAGCGATCGCCGGATCCTGACGAAGCGAACGTCGGGGAGGGGGCCGGGCCGCCCTCGCGCGTACGGGACAAGGATCGTGATCTCGTCCCGGTGCCAGTTCTTCAGACCGGCGAGCGTCGCCGCCGTGAGTCCTCCGGCCATCGCACCGTCACCGGCGTGCAGGACCGCATGCCAGATCCGCTGCTCGTCACTGAGTTCCCCGGTCGTCGTCGCGATCACGGTCGGCGACAGCAGCTGCCACCGTTCCGACTCGATCCTGTGCGTCACGCTCCATCGGGTCATGCCCGCCTCGGCCAACTGCGCGCGAGTGATCAGTCCACACTGCTCGTCAGCAACGCTTCGCCAGCGTCCAGCTCCACTCCCCATGCCTGCAACCCCAACCCACCCGGCGCCGCATGGCAACGACAAAGGGTGGAGGTTGTGGATAACCAGGAGTTGTGAAGCTGAGAGTGGCCTATAGGTCACTCTCAGCTTCACAACCTCACGTGAGTGAGTTGATGATGACGGTCTCGTCGCGGGCCGGGCCGACGCCGATGACCGACATGGGGGCGCCGGAGATCTCCTCGACGTACTTCACGTACGCCTGAGCGTTGGCCGGCAGGTCGGCGAACGACCGCGCGCCCGAGATGTCTTCCTTCCAGCCCGGCAGCATCTCGAAGATGGGCTTGGCGTGGTGGAAGTCTGACTGGTTGACCGGCATCTCGTCGTGGCGGACACCGTCGACGTCGTACGCCACGCACACCGGGATCTCCTCGAGGCCGTCGAGCACGTCGAGCTTGGTCAGGACGAAGTCGGTGACACCGTTGACGCGAGCGGCGTAGCGGGCGATGACCGCGTCGTACCAACCACAGCGGCGCGGGCGTCCGGTGGTCGTGCCGAACTCGTGGCCGTTGTCGCGCAGGTAGTCGCCCGACGCGTCGAAGAGCTCGGTCGGGAACGGCCCCTCGCCCACACGGGTGGTGTAGGCCTTCACGATCGCGACGACCCGGTCGATCCGGGTCGGCGGGATGCCGGAGCCGGTGCAGGCGCCGCCCGAGGTGGCATTGGAGGAGGTCACGAACGGGTAGGTGCCGTGGTCGACGTCGAGCAGGGTCGCCTGGCCGCCCTCGAGCAGCACGGTCTCGCCCCGGTCGAGCGCCTGGTTGAGCAGCAGGCCGGTGTCGCAGACCATCGGCGCGATCCGGTCCGCGTAGGACAGCAGATCCTCGACGACCGCGTCGACGGTGAATCCACGACGGTTGTAGACCTTCGAGAGCAGCTGGTTCTTCAGCTCCAGGGCACCCTCGACCTTGCCCCGCAGGATCGACTCGTCGAAGAGGTCCTGGACGCGGATGCCGATGCGGTTGACCTTGTCGGCGTAGGTGGGCCCGATCCCGCGGCCGGTGGTGCCGATCTTGCGCGAGCCGAGGAAGCGCTCGGTGACCTTGTCGAGCTGGCGGTTGTAGTCGGCGATGACGTGGGCGCTGGCGGACAGCTTCAGCTTGGAGATGTCGACGCCGCGCGCCTCCAGACCGGTCAGCTCCTCGAAGAGGACCGCGAGGTCGACGACCACGCCGTTGCCGATCACCGGCGTCACGCCGGCGGTCAGGATGCCGCTGGGCAGCAGGTGGAGAGCGTACTTCTCGCTCGTCCCGTCCTCCTGGCGAATGACGACGGTGTGGCCGGCGTTGTTGCCGCCGTTGAACTTGACGACGTAGTCGACGTGCTCACCGAGCAGGTCGGTCGCCTTGCCCTTGCCTTCGTCGCCCCATTGGGCACCGATGATCGTGATCGCGGGCATGTGTGTCGCTCCTTCGCTCCGGACGGAGTCCCTCCGGGCGTGCCCGGCTGCTCAACGCACCAATATCTCGTGTGTGTTGGATCCATCTACAAATGCAAAAAACCCTGGCAAGACCAGGGCTCTTGCGACCACACGCTAGCAAATTCAGGCGCGTACGTCACAGCCAGGCTCGCCGGGCGGCCTCCACGCCCGCCTCGAACCGTGAGGTCGCGCCGAGCTCCTCGAGCAGTTCGGCGACCCGTCGCCGGACCGTACGCAGCGAGACCCCCAGCCGCCGGGCGATCTGCTCGTCCTGGGCTCCGCTGGCCAGCTCGGCCAGCAAGAGGCGGCGCTCGGCGTTCGGCAGGTCCTCGAGCTCGGCAGCCGGGAGGGCCCGGCGCCACAGCTCCTCGAAGTAGCTGGTCACCACCTCGACGATGCCCCGCTGGCGTACGTTGATCATCGGCTGCTCCACCGGGCCGAGCGGGTCCGGGAACATCGCGTGCGTGCTGCCGACCACCATCAGGTGGGTGCCGACGCGCGGCAGGATCCGGATCTCCTCACCGATCTCGACCCGCATCCGCAGCACGTCGGGTGAGTGCTTCAGCGCCGCCACCGGGTAGATCCCGCGACACCGGCGACCGGACTTGATCGTGGACTCGATGACCGAGATGAACCGCATCTCCGAGGGATGCACGGTCACCGCCGGGCGCAGCCACATCATGTCGCCCGAGGTTGCCGAGACCAGCCGCTCGAAGGTCTCCGGCGTGAACTCGGTCGCGATCACCTCGCCCTCGATCGGGTGCTCCTCGCCGATCGAGGCCGGGAGCCGCGCGGCGGTGCCCGCGACGTACGGGACCGACTGGGAGATCTTCAGCAGATGGTCGTGGGCGTCCTGGGCCCTGGTCGCGGCCCGCTCCAGCATGTGGGCGACCACCGCCGTCGGGCTGAGCACGGTCAACGTCTCACCGCAGCTGATGACTCCGCTCTCGACCAGGGGCGCGGCCTCCTCCTTCAGCTCCTCCTCGGAGGTGGACAGCGTCGCCGCCACCACCATGCACGGCCACCCGGTCAGCGGAAGGAGGCGGCTGTAGAGCTGCGCCGCGCCCGGGTCGAACCCGAGCGCGGTCATCAACGTTTCCGACCGGCCGTTCTCCATGCCCGGCACTTTAGTCTCACCAAGCGCTCGGATCGGCGTCACACGAAAGCTGGATCTCGAGTCGGCGGTGCGAGCAAGCTCGCCCCGCCGCCTCAGGCCTCAGGCTTGAGCAGCGGGAAGAGGATCGTTTCGCGGATCCCGGCACCGGTGAAGAGCATGATCGCCCGGTCCAGGCCGAGCCCGAGACCACCCATCGGCGGGGCGCCGTACTCCAGCGCCCGCAGGAAGTCCTCGTCGAGCTGCATCGCCTCGGGGTCGCCGCCGGCGGCGAGGAGGGACTGGGCGGTGAGCACCTCGCGCTGCACGACCGGGTCGATCAGCTCGGTGAACCCGGTGCCGCGCTCGACACCGCCGATGATCAGGTCCCAGGCGAGGACCTTGCCCGGCTCCTCGTCGTTGATCCGCGCCAGCGGCTGGGCGATCGCCGGGAAGTCGCACAGGAAGGTCGGCTGGATCAGGTGGGGCTCCACCAGCTCGCCGCACAGCTCCATGACGATCTTGTCGGCGCCCCAGGCCGGGTCGAGCTCGACGTCGTGCTTGTCGGCGAGCGCCCTCAGCGTTTCGACGTCGGTGTCGGGGGTGACCTCGACACCGACGGCCTCGGAGACACCCTCGTAGACCGGCAGCCACTTCCACTCGCCGTCGAGGTCGATGACGCCAGCGTCCGTCTCCACCTGGCGCGAGCCCACCGCATCGGCGGCGGCCAGGTACATCTGCCGCATCTCCTCGGCGATCGTGAACTGGTCGCCGTAGGCCTGGTAGGCCTCGATCATCGTGAACTCGGGGCTGTGCGTGGAGTCGACGCCCTCGTTGCGGAAGATCCGGCCGATCTCGTAGACCTTGTCGACGCCGCCGACGACCGCCTTCTTGAGGTTGAGCTCGAGCGCGATGCGCAGGGTCATCGGCTGGTCGAACGCGTTCATGTGGGTGTTGAACGGCCGTGCGTGCGCACCACCGTGGATGAGCTGCAGGACCGGCGTCTCGACCTCGAGGTAGCCGTCGTCCTCGAGACGGCGGCGGATCGCCTGGGTGATCTTCGCCCGCGTACGCACCATGTCGCGCGCCTCCTGGCGCACGATCAGGTCGGCGTAGCGCTGCCGGACCCGGGCCTCCTCGGAGAGGTCCTTGTGGAGCACCGGCAGCGGCCGCAGCGCCTTGGACGCCATCTCCCAGCTCGAGGCCATGATCGAGAGCTCGCCGCGCCGCGAGGAGATCACCCGGCCGGTCACGGCGACGTGGTCACCGAGGTCGACCAGGCTCTTCCACTCCGCGAGCGACTCCTCCCCCACCTCGGCGAGCGAGAGCATCACCTGGAGCCGGGTGCCGATGCCCTCCTGCAGCGTCGCGAACGCGAGCTTGCCGGTGTTGCGGACGAACATGACCCGACCGGCGACGGTGACCACGTCCTGGGTCTCGTCACCGGCCTCGAGCTTGCCCTCGTAGGCCTCGCGCACCTCGGCGAGCGTGTGGGTGCGGCCGACCCCGATGGCGTACGCCTTCTTGCCCTCGGCCAGCAGGCGCTCACGCTTCTCGCGCCGAACCAGGCTCTGCTCATCGAAGCTGGGCTCGTCGAGGTCCGGTGCAGCGGCGTTGGTGGTCTGCTCAGTCACAGGGCAAGGCTAGGCGAAATCGCTGGTCCGACGCGATTCGGAAGGGCCCGGCCAGGAGTTGATTGGATGTTTCGCGTCGTCAGAGTGCGTGCTCGGCAAGGCGCCCCGTCGAAGGCATGCCGGGGCATTCCGAGGCGGGGCAACGCCGCCGAGTGCGTGCCATGGCGGCGCGAAGCGCCGATCAGCTCCTGGACGGGCCCTGATTCACCCCAGCAGCGTGTCGTACGCCGTCGGGCTGCTGTCGCGCAGGAACTCGCTGCAGCGCTCCCACTCCTCGGTCTCGCCGATCGCCTTGGCCTGCTCGGCGAGCAGGGCGAGGCTGATCAGGAAGCCGCGGTTGGGCTCGTGCTCCCACGGCACCGGGCCGTGGCCCTTCCAGCCGTTGCGGCGCAGCATGTCGAGCGAGCGGTGGTAGCCGACGCGGGCGTAGGCGTAGATGGTCACGTCCTCTGCGCCGGCCTCCTTGGCGGCCGTGGCGAGCGCGGCCCAGGCAGAGGGCGAGGCCGGGTGGCGGCGTACGACCTCGGCGGGGTCGGTGCCGGCGGCCAGCTCGTCGGTCGCGGGGTCGGCGGGGAGGTGGGTCGGCGGCGGTCCGGCCATCAGGTCCTGGTGGGTCATACGCACCATTGTGCCCGCAGCCACCGACCGTCTGACCCCGGGCAGACCGATCAGGGAGATGTCGGCGCGCGGGTGTTGACTGTGGCCATGACCCAGCCCGTGACGCAGACGACCTCAGCGCAGAAGACCGAGCACCCGTGGCGGGCGCTGTTCGCGCTGTGCATCGGCTTCTTCATGCTGCTGGTCGACATGACGATCGTGACCGTCGCGACGCCGGACATCATGGCCGAGCTCGACGCGAGCGCCAACGCGGTGCTGTGGGTGACCAGCGCCTATCTGCTGGCCTACGCCGTGCCGGTCCTGATCATGGGCAGGCTCGGGGACCGCTTCGGGCCCAAGTGGGTCTACATCGCCGGCCTGGCGGTCTTCACGGCCTCGTCGCTGTGGTGCGGGCTCGCCGGCAGCATCGAGTCGCTGGTGGCCGCGCGGTCGGTGCAGGGTCTCGGCGCGGCGATGATGACGCCGCAGACGATGGCGACCATCACCCGGATCTTCCCGGCCGAGCGACGGGGCGCGGCGATGGCGTTGTGGGGCGCGACGGCGGGCATCGCGACGCTCGTCGGCCCGCTCGCGGGCGGGGCGCTGGTCGCGATCGGCGGCTGGGAGTGGATCTTCTTCGTCAACGTGCCGATCGGCATCGTCGCGATCGTCCTCAACTGGCTGATGGTTCCCGCGCTGGAGACCCACGCGCACGTCTTCGACTGGCTCGGCGTGGCGCTCAGCGGCGTCGGGATGTTCTGCGTGGTCTTCGGCCTGCAGAACGGCGAGCAGCGCGGCTGGGACGCCGTCACCTGGGCGCTCGTCGTCGGCGGCGTCGCGATCATGGCGCTCTTCGTCTGGTGGCAGGCGCGCAACCGCAAGGAGCCGTTGGTGCCGCTGTCCATCTTCACCGACCGCAACTTCTCCGTCTCCAGCCTGGCGATCTCCTGCATGGGCTTCGCGGCAGTCGCGCAGGGCTTCCCGCTGATGCTCTACGCCCAGCTCGTCCGCGGCTACACCGCGCTCGAGGCGTCGCTGCTGATGGTCCCGATGGCGCTGGTCTCCCTCCTCGCCGCGCCGCTGGTCGGCCGGCTGAGCGACCGGATGCATCCGCGGCTGCTGACCGGCGTCGCCTTCTTCCTCTGCTCCGTCTCGCTCTTCTGGCTCGCGGTGCCGATGACCGTCGACTCCCAGCTGTGGCAGCTGCTGGTGCCGATGGCCGTCTTCGGCCTCGGCTCGGCCGCCGTATGGGCGCCCCTCGCGGCGACCGCGACCCGCAACGTGCCGATGCGGCTGGCCGGCGCGGGCGCCGGGGTCTACAACGCCACCCGGCTGGTCGGGTCGGTGATCGGCTCCGCCGCGGTCGCCGTGCTCATCGACCTCCGTCTCAACGCCCACGGCCTCGGCGGATCGCTGGCGGGCGGCCACGAGACCGCGGCGGGCTCCTCGGTCCCGCCCGCAGTGGCCACGGAGTTCGCCGAGGCGATGTCCGAGGTGATGCTGCTGCCGGCGGTCGCGCTGGCGGTCGGCTTCGTGGCGGTGCTCTTCTTCACCACGCCGCGTCACATGGTGAAGCTGTCAGCCTAAGGCGACGGAGAGCGGCAGCCCTCGGCACGGGATCATGTCGCGGGCAGTGGTGAGCGGGGCGCCGGTTGCCAGCTGCGGGTCGGCGGAGACGATCGCCTTGCCGTGGCCGTTGACCAGAGTCGCGCCGGCCTCACGAAGCCCCGGCAGCAGCATCGTCTCGAGCGTCTCGACCAGGGTGTCGACCCCCGCGACGCCGACCATGCGGCCCCCGGCGTAGACGGGCATCGTCGTGGTCATGACGTACTCGTCGGTGCAGACGAAGTCGACGTACGGCCCGACGAGGGTCAGCTCGCCCGTGCGTTCCGGGGAGCGATACCAGGGCTGGCGGGTGTAGTCGATCGCCTCGCCGGTGCCCGGCGCGTCGGCGTCACCGAGGAAGTCACGCTCCTCGCCCTGCCACCAGACGAGGTAGAGCCGGCGGTCGCTCAGCACGCCCGGGGCCACGACGAAGCCACCACCGATGAGGTTGGGGTTGCGCAGGAACTCCAGCGAGCCGGGCTCGAGCCGCTCGCGCAGGGATGCGGTGGTGACCGGGCCGGCCTCGAAGAGGGCGGCCACCTCGCTGCGTACGCGCTCGAGCTCGGTCACGATCGGCCCGAAGTGCTGCTCGACCTGAGCCACACAGTCGATGGGAGTCATCGTCTTGGTCATCGTCGCACCGCCTCATGGATCTCGGCCAAGCGTTCAAGGGAGTGGGCGACGTGCTCACGTACGCTCTCCCGCGCCCGGACAGCATCTCCTGCTGCGAGGGCTTCGACAAGCTCCTGATGCCGGGTCGCCGTGGCCTCCCGGAAGCCCGGCTCGTTGAGCGGGATCCGGAGCAGCGCGCCGAAGTCGGCCTCCTGGCGCACCACCTCGCGGGTCATCCGGGCCGACTGGGTCAGCGCAGCCACCGACAGGTAGAGCTCGCTGTCGGCGCTTCGCCAGCGGGCCACGTCGCTGACGTTGAGCGGGATCAGCAGGTCACGCAGGTCCTCGACCTCGTCAGGGTCCGTACGCTCCGCCGCGATCTCCGCACACCCGGTGAGCACCACCAGGTAGACCGTGGCCCGGTCACGCAGCTCGACCCGCGACATCGCGGCGAGCCGGTGCTCGACGAGGTCGCCGCTCTCCGGGGCACGTACGAACGAGCCACCGCCCCGCCCCCGGGTCGTCACCACCAGTCCCTTGGCGCGCAGTGCGACCAGTGCCTCGCGCGCGGTGACTGTCGCGACGCCGAGCATCTGGGCCAGCTCGGGCTCGCTCGGGAGCCGCTCGCCGTGTGCGAGCACGCCGGAACGAATCGCCTCCGCGAGCCGGTTCTCGACGCGCGCAGCCCGGCCTTCGTCGCCGATCGGGGCGAAGATGGCCGCGCGAGCTCGGGAGGTCATCACACGCACGCCGAAATCCTAATGTATGGATCTAGATGATTCGCCCGCAGATCTGTTCGAATCTGTTCGAATGCGCACAGGAACTTCATGAATTTCGTCTTAACCATCTGGATCCATGGGCGTTTCTATGCCTAACCTGAGCGCATGGCTGACGCACACTGGTGTCGGTCACCCAAGATCGTCGGATGTCCAGGGCTTGTGGGGGGCGCTGGGCATCCGACTCCTTGGTTTTCGGGCATCTGTGCGGATGGATGCTGACCGAGGTAACTCGGCGAGCGATCACTGACTTCGGCGAACTCCACGAAGTCAGTACGAACCCACCGAGGTAACTCGGTGAGCATCGAGCGAGGCGCGCGGCTGACGCCCTCTTGGCGGCGGCGCGGACGGCACAGGGGATGCTGACCGAGTTACCTCGGTCAGCAGTCACCCACCTCGGCGAACTCCACGAAGCCAGTGCGAAACCACCGAGGTAACTCGGTGAGCATCAGGCGGACCCACGGCCTTCGAACGCGACAGGGCGGGGAGAGCCTCTCGGCTCTCCCCGCCCTGTTTCTCGGCGTGTGATCGACTAGAACACCGCGGCCACGGCGCTGGTCAGCGCGTCACCGATGTTCTCGAGCAGACCGCCCTCGTCCTCCTCGGCCGGAGCGTCCTCGGTCGCCTCGTCAGCAGGCTCCTCGGTCGTCGGCCGCGCGGCCGGGCTCTCCGACTCGCTCGGCGACGCCTCGGGCTCCGCCGGCTCCTCAGCAGGAGCCTCAGCCTCGTCGCCACCCGGGAGGATGTCGTCCAGACCCGGCAGCAGCGGCGAGTTCTCCGCGGTCGGCTGCTCCTCGGCAGGAGCATCCTCGGCCGGGGCCTCCGGCGATCCCGGCTTGTCGGCCGGAGCGTCGGACTTGTCCTCGCCCGGGGTGTTCGAGCGGAGCGTGGTGTTGCCGTTGAGCTCCCTGGCCTCGCTGCCGTCGGAGTTCACCGTCAGCACGCGGCTCGGGGCCGACTCGTTGCCGTCACCGTCGATCGCCGTCACCGTGACGTCCGCCGTGTCCCACAGAACGAGGCAGGTCACCCGGTACGTGGTTGCGTCGTTGACCGTGTCACCGAAGCACAGTCCACCACTGACGCTGACCCGGTAGTCGATCTCGGCGTCAGGCGTGACCTTGTCTTCGTCGGTCGACTGGTTCCACTCGAGATCGAAGCCGAGCGGACCCTCGCCGCTCGCCTTGAGACCCGTCGGCACCGTCGGCGCGATCTTCGTGGTCGTGCCCGGGACCCCAGCGGAGCGCGCGGACTTGTTGCCGGCGCCGTCGATGGCCTCTACGGAGTAGGTGTACGTCTTGCCCGCCTCCAGGCCGGTGTCCTCGTACGACGTGTCGTTCACCGGTCCGACGAGCTGGCCGTTGCGGTAGAGGTTGTAGGTGACGTCGCCGACGCCGTTCTCGTTGTCCTCGGACTCGGACCAGCTCACGTTCAGCGTGCTGTCGCTCGGGTCGCCCTCGTCAACCATCACTTCCGCAGGCATCGCCGGCGGCTGGATGTCCATCACGCACTCGACGTGGCTGCGGTCGGACTCGTTGCCGCTCGTGTCCGTCGCCGTCACCCAGAACGTATAGGTGTCACTCGGGTCGAGGCCCTCGTAAGTCGCGAACCGCGGACCGGTTTTGCTCGGGTCCAGGCCTCGAGGCGATCCGACGGTGAAGCCCTTGAGGCGCTCCCCGTCGTCGTCCCGCTGCGGCTGCCAGCTCACCGTCGCCGAGGTCCCGCCCCACTCGACCTTGCACTCGTTGAGCGTGACCGGCTCAGGAGCAGTGGTGTCCGCCGGGTCTCCTGGGTTGTCGTTGCCGCCATCGCCGTCGTCATCATCGTCGTCATCGTCACACTGCGGCAGCCACGGGAGGAGCTCGCACTCGCCTGGCTGCTCCGGATCCGTCGGCGGCTCGGTCTCGGTCGGCGGCGGGGTCGGCTCCTGGCACTGGGTCAGGTCAGGGCGGATCTCGCAGATGTCCACACCGGCGCCCGGCGGACGAGTGTCCTCGCAGGCGCTCGGGTCGAGCTCACAGGTGGGCGTGCTTCCCGACGGGACGTTGCCCGCGGGGATGAAGGTCACACCGGTGTTCGCAGCCGGGACGATGTCGTCGTCGACGACCTCCGGCTCGTCGGAGTCCTTCTCCGACGGCTTGTCGTCGGGCTCCAGAGTGTCCGGGTCGCTGGGGAGCGAAGACTCCCCGGTGGTCGGATCCTCCTTCGGCGAGCTCTGTGGATCGCTGTTCACGGTGCACGAGAACAAGACGAGTAGCAGGATCAGAATGATCGCGCCTATGACGATTCCGCCGATTGTGCGGTTTCGCGCAGTGGTTTCCATACCGAGGATGTCCCTCCCAAGATCAACGCCAAAGGGACGGTCCGACCTTGTTACCCGAGGGTCGCCGTCCAGCTAGGGCATTGAATCGCTTTACCAATGACCGGCACAACGACATAAGCCCGAGTTTGCTATGCCGTGTGCCACAACGTTTTCCGAACCGGGACCATTGGCCCATCCCCGGCGTGTCGCTCAGCCGATGGAATTGCCCGCAGAACCGAGATGCTGGGCACCCTCGACGACCCGAGTGGCCATACCGGCCTCAGCGAGCTTGCCCCACGCGCGAGGATCGTACGCCTTCTTGTTTCCGACCTCGCCGTCGACCTTCAGAACGCCGTCGTAGTTGGCGAGCATGTGGCCGGCGACCGCGCGGGTGTAGGCGTACTGGGTGTCGGTGTCGATGTTCATCTTGACCACGCCGTAGGAGACCGCCTCGGCGATCTCCTCGGCGCTCGAGCCGGAGCCGCCGTGGAAGACGAGGTCGAACGGCTTCGACCCTGAGGACAGGCCGAGCTTGGCGACGACCGCGTCCTGGGCGTCACGCAGGATCGAGGGGCGGAGCTTCACGTTGCCCGGCTTGTAGACGCCGTGCACGTTGCCGAAGGTGAGCGCGGTCAGGTAGCCCTCGACGCCCAGCGCGTCGGCGGTCGCGATGGCGTCCTCGGGGGTCGAGTAGAGCTTGTCGTCGATCGCTCCGACGATGCCGTCCTCCTCGCCACCGACGACGCCGACCTCGATCTCGAGCACGATGTGGGCGGCCTTGGCCTTCGCCAGCAACTCCTCGGCGATCTGCAGGTTCTCGGCCAGCGGCACCGCGGACCCGTCCCACATGTGACTCTGGAACAGCGGCGCCTCACCGCGCTGAACGCGCTCGGCGGAGAGCTCGAGGAGGGGGCGTACGAAGCCGTCGAGCTTGTCCTTGGGGCAGTGGTCGGTGTGGAGCGCGATGTTGACGTCGTAGGACTTGGCGACCTCGGTCGCGTACGCGGCGAAGGCCACCGAGCCGGTCACCATGTTCTTGACCGTGGGGCCGGAGAGGTACTCCGCGCCGCCGGTGGAGATCTGGATGATGCCGTCCGAGCCGGCCTCCGCGAAGCCGGCCAGTGCCGCGTTGAGCGTCTGCGACGAGGAGACGTTGATCGCGGGGAAGGCGAAACCCTTCTCCTTGGCGGTCGCGAGCATCTCGGCGTACTTCTCGGGGGTGGCGATGGGCATCTGGGGGTCTCCTTGAGATCCGTTGTCGACCGGTGCGCTGGTGGCCAGCGTAATGCGCCCCCGACCACACGTTGCCAACGCTCGGAGTTGGATCGATCAAGCAGGACAACCGATCTGCCGCGAGATCCGTATCCACTGGTGAGACTGATCTTGGAGGCAACATGGACTGGCAGGAAACCCTGGAACGGGCGATCCCCCAACCCCCGCCCACCCGCCCCGACCCGGCCGCGCTCGTGGCAGACGGGAAGAAGCTCGTACGCCGCCGGCGGCTCGCCGTCGTTGCCGGCACCGCCTTCGCGGTGGCCGCCGTGATCGGGATCGGCGCGGTCGTCGACCCCTCGCGCGACAGCGCCACCCCGAACCCGCCGATCGCGACCCGGTCGACGGCCGAGGACTGGCCGCCCGAGGTCGACCTCCCGCTGAGCGACCTCGCCCCGGTCAAGTACGACTTCGAGACCGGCGAGACGACTCTCCAGGACGGTTGGACCGAGGTGGATCGGGTCGGCGCGCTCACGACCAGCAACTCGCTCGCGGTCGAAGTGACCAACGGAAGCAAGACGGTCTACGCCTACTTCCCCGACCCGAGCGAGGTTTCCTTCACGGATGCATCTCGTACGACGTCGAAGGGCTTCCGGGCCTGGGTCGATGGTGTTTCCACGAACCAGCCGGACATCATCTGGGAGGCTGGTCGCGAGCTCAGCGTCGGTGGAACCGGCTGGAAGGTCGTTCGCGAGGTTCCCAACCCCCTCGGCTTCGACCCGCCGTGGGAGTCGCTCGGGGCAGTCCTCGAGCGAGATGGAGTCGAGCAGTGGATCCTTCTCAGGGGAAGCCGCACGACGGAGAACGCGGTGTCACAGGGGATGACCGGGACCTACGCGGTTCCCGGGCAGAGCATCGATGACTGGCTGGCGGAGGCGGAAGAGTCGGACCGCAAGGACTACCGCCCGGATCGGACCGACTTCGAAGTGGCCATGACCGACGTGGTCGAGTTCGGATCCGGGTCAGAGGTCGTCCCCACCGAGGAGGGGGTGGAGATCCTCGACCAGGCCGCCGACCCAGACGTCGGCACGTCCTTCTCTTCCGGAACATCGCGGACCGTGGCCGCCCGAATCACCGTGGACGGGGAGGAGCAGTACGTCCTGATCCAGGAGAAGGAGAGGGGCGAGACGGGGAGGCCCGCCACCTGGGCCTTCTCCTACACGCTGCTCCCGGCTCCTTACGCGGAGGACCGTCGGCCCCTCGCTCTGGACGAGTTCGCCGCGATGGTGAAACGTCGCACCCCTCCCGGAGGGGAGATGTGGCGATGAGCGCGCACGACGAGTCCTTCACCGCGTTCGTCGCGGCCCGACGATCACACCTGGTGCGGGTGGCGTACGCGCTGTGCGGGGACTGGCACCGGGCGGACGACCTGGCGCAGACGTCCCTGCTGAAGCTCTATGCGGCCTGGCGCCGGGTGGAGCCCGGGGCGGAGGAGGCGTACGTCCGGACGATCCTCGTCCGCGCCCACATCGACCAGACCCGGCGGCCGTGGTGGAAGCGGGAGCGCTCCGGCGACCTACCGGAACGGCCCGGGCCCAGCGAGCAGGTCGAGGAGCGGTCCGAGCTGTTCGAGGCGCTCCAGGAGCTGCCCGAGATGCAGCGCAAGGTGGTCGTCCTGCGCCACTGGCTGCACCTGTCGGTCGCCGAGACCGCGCGCGAGCTGCGGATCAGCGAGGGCACCGTGAAGAGCCACTCCTCGCGCGGCCTTGCCACGCTGCGTACCCGTCTGGAGTCGGGAGACGCCTCCCGGACGTGACCCGACAGAGCAAGAACGGTCGGGCGGGCATGCCCCGGACGCGCCTAGCCTCAGGGGCATGCCCAAGGTGGGGACCTGGTCGGCCAGTTCGACGACGCCGGACTGCTCGACGACGTCGTCGCCGGGATCTGCCCGGTCACCCTCGGCGCCGGGGCGCCACTGCTCCCCCGCCGCATCACCAGCAAGCGGATGAGCGTCATCGACGTCCTGCGGACCGGCGAGCAGGTCCAGATCCGCTACCGGATCGAGAGACGCTGAAAGCCCCCGCTGCCGCCCGGCCCCGAGGCCACGCACCCACGAATAGTGGGGCACATCCGGGCGACCCGGGAGTTAACTTTAGCGGATCCATTTCTCGCGGGTGACACCGGGTCGTAACCGGGTTACAACCCGCCGTCAGCCGCGCCAGGCCTGCTCGGAGGAGAGATCGGCGTGCTGGACGACCCAGGAGTGCATCGCGATCGCCGCCGCGGCGGAGGCGTTGATCGACCGCGTCGAGCCGAACTGCGCGATCGAGAAGGTGCCGTCGACGCTCTCGCGAGCCTGCTCGGACAGACCCGGGCCCTCCTGCCCGAACAGGAAGCAGACCGACTTCGGCAGCTCCATGGTCTCCAGGTGGAGCGAGCCGGGCAGGTTGTCGATGCCGAGGAGGCGTACGTCTCGTTCATGGAGGTACGCCGCGAGCGCGGGCACGTCTGGGTGGTGGTGGACGTGCTGGTAGCGGTCGGTGACCATCGCGCCGCGGCGGTTCCAGCGGCGGTTGCCGACGATGTGCACCTCGGCCGCCAGGAAGGCGTTGGCGGTGCGGACGATGGTGCCGATGTTGAAGTCGTGCTGCCAGTTCTCGATGGCGACGTGGAAGCCGTGGCGGCGCCGGTCGAGGTCGGCGACGATCGCCTCGAGCGTCCAGTAGCGGTAGCGGTCGACCACGTTGCGGCGGTCGCCGTTGGCCAGCAGCTCCGGATCCCAGTGCTCCCCCTCGGGCCAATCACCTGGCCACGGGCCCAGTCCGACCTCCGGCTGCCCGTGGGGCATCGGGTCGTACGGCGCTCTGGATTCAGCCTCTGACGGTCGTGTCTCGTTCATCGACGAGTCAGAATATTCGACAACAAGAGTTGTTACCTATGGGTACCGTAGGGCGGGTGACAGGTGCGGGGACTTTTGCGCCGATGTTGGCCGGTTTGGAGTGGATGAGTCCGGACTTTCTGCTGGCCACTTTCGGCGAGCCGCTCTTCTGGATCAGCCTGATCATCATCTTCATCGAGTGCGGTCTCTTCTTCCCGTTCCTCCCCGGTGACAGTCTGCTGATCGCGCTCGGAATCTTCATCGCGACCGGCAAGATCGACATCTTTCCCGGGCCTCCCGGCGTCGAGATCGTCATCGCGATGCTCTTCTTCGTCGCCGCGGCGTTCGCCGGCAACGTGACCGGCTACGAGATCGGCCGAAAGATCGGCCCGCGGCTCTATGAACGCGACGGCCGGTTCATCAAAAAGCGGCATTTCGACCAGACCCGCGAATTCTTCGACAAGCACGGCAACAAGGCGTTGGTGATCGGCCGGTTCATCGCTTTCGTACGCACCTATGTCACCGTCGTCGCCGGAGTCACCCACATGGACCGCAAGCGGTTCTACTTCTGGAGCCTGGTCGGCGGCGTGCTGTGGGTGCTCGTGGTGACGCTGTTCGGCTTCTTCGTCGGATCCCGCTGGCCCTGGCTGGCCGACAACATCGACTACCTGATCCTGCTGCTCTTCGCGCTCGCGTTCCTGCCCGCGATGGTGGAGTGGTGGCGTCGGCGGCGTACGGCCTCGCGCCTGGCCGCGGACCTCGACGACGACGGCCACCCGGACCGCGACATCCTGGGGTTGGCGGTCCGGCCGCGCACCCCAGCCGACGACGACCGCCGGGCCGACCACTAACGCGTCAGATCCCCGCGGGCGAGGCGGCCGAGAGCCTCCTCGATCACCTCGCGCTGCTTGGTGAAGGTCCACCTGACCAGCTGCTTCCCGGCATCGGTGTCGTAGAACCCCTGCAACGGGATGGCCACGACGCCGGCCCGGTCGGGCAGCGCGCGGCAGAACTCGAGCCCGTCATTCCAGCCGAGGTCGGTGATGTCGGAGACGGCGAAGTAGGTGCCCTCCGGGA
The DNA here is from genome assembly GCF_042719275.1 of Nocardioides sp. NPDC058538. Classification (NCBI taxonomy): domain Bacteria; kingdom Bacillati; phylum Actinomycetota; class Actinomycetes; order Propionibacteriales; family Nocardioidaceae; genus Nocardioides; species Nocardioides sp. NPDC058538. The sequence continues at coordinate 193,478 of NZ_JBHXNY010000008.1, forward strand.
TCGTCACGTCCAGGCCGATCTGCTTCAGCCCGTCGCACAGCAGGTCGCGCCGCCCCTGCAGGTCGAGGGCAAGCTCCTTGGGCCAGTGGTCGAGATGCTCGAGCGCGTACGCGGCAGCCGGCTGCAGCGGGGCACCGGAGGTGAACGTCAGCCACTGCTTGGCACCCAGGAGCGCCTGGACCAGGTGCTCGGGGCCGGTCGCCCAGCCGACTTTCCAGCCGGTGAAGGAGAAGGACTTGCCGATGCTCGACAGGGTCAGGGTGCGCTCGCGCATCCCGCGGAGCGTGGCGATCGGGACGTGCTCCACGTCGTCGAAGGTCAGGTGCTCGTAGACCTCGTCGGAGACCACCGTCAGGTCGTGCTCGACCGCGAAGACGGCGACCGTCTCGAGCTCCTCGCGGGTGAGCACCGTGCCGGTCGGGTTGTGCGGGGAGTTGAGCAGCAGCACCTTCGTCTTCGATGAGACAGCGGCCTCCAGCGCCTCGTGCGGCAGTCTGCCGCCCGCCGCCGACGCGTCCAGGCTCAACGTCACCGGACGACGTACGCCGCCTGCGAACTGCACCATGGCCGGGTAGCTGTCGTAGTAGGGCTCGACGAGGATCACCTCGTCGCCCGGGTCGACCAGGGCGAGGATCGCCGCCGCTATGCCCTCGGTGGCGCCAGTGGTGACCGCGACCTCGCGCGCCGGGTCGAAGGTGAGGCCGTAGTGGCGTTCCTGGTGGGCCGCGACCGCTTCGCGCAGCGCCGGGATGCCGGGCCCGGGGGCGTACTGGTTCCGTCCGCTCTCCAGGGCGTTGACGGCCTCCTTGATGATCTCGTCGGGCCCGTCCACGTCGGGGAAGCCCTGGCCGAGGTTGACCGCGCCGGTGGACGCGGCCAGCGCCGACATCTCGGAGAAGATCGTCGGCGGGATGCCGTGAAGTCGTCGGGCAGTCATGAGACTTAGGCTAGGGGGCGTGACCACGGATCAGAGCCTCGCTGCCGACATCGACGCCACCTGCCGCCTGCACGGGGAGTTCACGCTCCGCTCGGGGCAGGTCAGCGACACGTACTTCGACAAGTACCTCTTCGAGGCGAACCCGGCTCTGCTGGACCGCGTCGCAGCACGGATGGTCGAGCTGCTCCCGGAGGGGACCGAGCTGCTCGGCGGCCTCGAGCTCGGCGGCATCCCGATCGTGACCATGGTGTCGGCCAAGACCGGCATCCCGGCGATCTTCATCCGGAAGAAGGCCAAGGAGTACGGCACCGCCAAGCTCGCCGAGGGTCCGTCCTTCGAGGGCAAGCGCGTGACCCTGATCGAGGACGTGATCACCTCCGGTGGTGCCGTACGCGACGCCGTCAACGCGCTCCGTCCGCTTGGTGCGGTCGTGGACACTGTGGTGTGTGCGATCGACCGGTCGCCCGAGCCCGGTGAGTCGCTGCGCGACGTCGAGCTGGAGATCCGCTCGGTGCTGACCCGGGCCGATCTGGACGCGGTCAACGCAGCCTCCTAGGCTTCGGCCGCCCGGCCCACCCACACACTTCGAAGAGAGCCTCATGATCCTCACCGCCAGCCAGCCCGAGGAGCTCACCGGCGTCGCCGGCTGGGCGGTCGACCTGATGGACAAGCTCGGCCCGGTGGGTGCGGGGCTCGGCATCGCGCTGGAGAACCTCTTCCCGCCGCTGCCCTCGGAGATCATCCTGCCGCTGGCCGGGTTCACCGCCGCGCAGGGCCGGTTCACGATCGCCGAGGCGCTGATCTGGACCACGCTGGGCTCGGTCGTCGGCGCGCTCGTGCTCTACCTGATCGGTGCCGCCATCGGCCGTGAGCGGGTCTACTGGATCGGCGAGAAGCTGCCGCTGGTCAAGACCTCCGACCTGGAGAAGACCGAGGCGTTCTTCGAGAAGTACGGCGCCTGGACGGTCTTCTTCGGCCGCTTCATCCCGATCTTCCGATCGCTGATCTCGGTGCCCGCCGGGGTCACCCGGATGCCGATCTGGAAGTTCCTGCTCCTCACCACCGTCGGCTCGGCGATCTGGAACACCATCTTCGTCGTCGCCGGCTACCAGCTGGGCGACAACTGGGAGAAGGTCGAGCCGATCGTCGGCCGCTTCCAGAACGTCGTCATCGTGGTCGTCGCCGTCGCCGTGGTGGCCTGGATCGGCCTGCGCATCTACAAGATCGTCCGCGGATCCGACAACGGGGCCAAGGACGACTCGCTCGTCTCCTGACCCCGCTGTCGGGATCGCGCGTCAGTCGGTGAGCTCCTTCATCTGAACGTTGCGGTAGTAGACGGTCTCGCCACCGCCGTGGTTCTGCATGCCCACGAAGCCGGCCAGGTCGCGGGCGGGATCGGTGCTGGTGAAGTCGTTCACCAGCTTCCCGTTGAGGAAGATCTTGACCGTCGAACCCTCGACACGGATGTCGTAGGAGTTCCACGACCCCACCGGTTTGAGAGCGGCAGCGACGGCCTCCGGATCGGCGCCCTGGAACGTGTAGATGGCGCCGGTGGTGCGGTCCGGAGCGTCGCTGGCGTCGATCTGGACCTCGTAGCCCTGGTTGACCGCGACCCACGGGTCGTTGCCGGGGTTGGGGAAGCCGATGAAGACGCCGCCGTTGTCATCGCGGACCAGCTTCCAGTCCAGCTTCAGGCTGTACTCGCTGAACTCCTTCTCGGCGTACCACAGCAGGCCGAGGCCGTTGGTCGTACGCAGCGAGCAGTCGTCCTGCCGGCCGAACGAGCCGGGTCCGGCCATCCGCCAGGAGGCCAGGGAGGTCAGGGTTCCGTCGAAGAGCGACTGGTAGCCACGGGCGGGTCGCTGCGGCGTACAGATGTCTTCGCCGCCACCGACCTTGAGCGTGTCGAGGTTGACGTTCCCGTCATCGCCTTCGTCGTAGCGGAGGGAGATCCGGTTGACCCCGGCCTTCAGCTTCATCGACCGGGCCGCGGTGCCCCAGGTCTGCCAGTCGCCGGTGGACTCCAGCGCCCACGGCTCGACCTTCGTGCCGTTGACGTAGACGGAGACCTCCTTGGTGCCGGGCGCCGGGTCCGGGCCGTTCGCGTAGCGCAACCGGACCGGGTACGTCCCGGCGCGAGCGACCTTCGCGTCGAAGGTGACCGAGGCGCCGACGTTGCCGAAGCCGTCCACGAACCCGGAGCCGGAGTAGCCGTTGTGCTCAACATCGACGTCAGCGCTGCCACCCAGGGTCGCCTGCTCGGCCTCGAGGTAGTTGCGATCGGCCGGCGACCTGTCGCCAGGGATCGAGTTGAGCGTGTACCAGGCCTCGGTGTTCCACAGCTCGTCGCCGCCCTTGGCAGCGAACGGCCGCGGCGAGCGCAGGTGCACGACCCGGCCCTCCTCCAGGCCGTCGACCGTGAGCGTCACGCTGGTGCGATCGTCGGAGACGCGCGCCCGGGAGACGAACAGCGGTCGCTCGTCGACCTTCGGACCCCCGTACGACGGCCGCGGCGCGTAGCGCCAGTGGGTCATCCGGAAGGCGGCGTTCGGGTCCGCGGCGATCTTGTCGACAGTCTCCTGGGAGAGCGGCTGGGTGTAGCGGATCTTGAACCCGTCACCGGTGGCGCGCATCGAGAGCATGTCGAACGCCGAGCCGTCGCCGGGGCTCATCCGCTGCAGGCCGTAGCGGAGCTTGCCCGGCTCGCTCCAGTTGCCGGCCTCACCGATGCCGCCGACGTAGATCGATCCGTCGGGACTGAGCAGGGTCCGGTTCACGCCGGCCTCGAGGCCGGCCGAGTAGCGGAAGACCGCGCCCTGGTACTCACCCTCGACCTTCTCCAGGAAGCCGCGCTGCAGACCGCCGTAGGTGACGTCGCCGAAGATCATCTGACCCTGATAGGCGCCCTTCTCGAGCATCACGGGGCTGCTCGGGGAGTTGCCGATCTCGCCCTGCGGAACCCACAGCGCCGGGTCCGTGACCGGCTGCTCGTCGAACGGGCCGGACGGGTTGGTGTAGTGGTTGAAGAACCGGCCCGGCTTGACGTGCACCAGCTTGGAGCTGGGCAGCCAGCCGCCCTGGTTGTCCATCACGAACAGGTCGCCGCCGGGTCCGCGCATCATCCCGTTGGGTGTACGCAGCCCGCCCGCGAGATAGGTGACCTTGCCGGTCTTGCGGGAGATCTTCAGCGTGGTGCCGCGGTTGGGTGCCGGCTGCGGGTCGGTGGTCGCTCCGCCGAAGTTGATCGCGACGGAGAGGTTGACGTAGAAGCTCTCCTTGTCGTGGAGGAGGCCGAAGGCGAACTCATGGAAGTTCTCACCGAACGGCCACTCCGCGACCTTCCGGTGCTGGTCGTAGAAGCCGTCCCCGTCAGGGTCGGTCAGCTCGGTCAGCTGGTCGCGCTCGGAGACGAAGATCGACTCGCCGATGACGGCGACGCCCATCGGGTTGAACAGGTCGGTCGCGACCTTCTCCACCGTGACGTCCTCGGGCCCGGTCGCGGTGCGGGGGTTGCTGAGCAGGAAGATCTCGCCCGGCTCGGGGTCCTCGACCCAGCCTGACGGGCTCACCGACCCGGAGGTGACCACGGCGAGCCGGCCATCCGCGGCCCAGTCCAGCGCGGACACCATCGGCTCGAAGCCGTCCGGCCGCAGGTCGGTCAGGTCGTACGCCGGGTGGACGCTGTCCAACTGCATGCCGTCCCCGGCGGTGTCGTCCTGCCCCTCGCAGTACTTCGTGCCCGGCGCGGTCACCCGCACCACCCCTGCCTCGGTGCTCAGGACCTCGGTCGGCACCAATGAGAAGTCGGCGGCGCCCGGCGGGCGCCACTGCAGGCGCAGCACCTCGCCGCCGCCGTCCTCGAAGTGCTCCACGCGCAGGTCGTGGTAGCCCTCGCTCAGGGTGACGCTGCCGTCCTTGGGAGTCTCCCCGTGAAGGCCGTCGTGGTCGATGACCTCTTCGCCGTCGATGACCAGCCGAGAGCCGTCGTCGCTGATCAGCCGGAAGTCGTAGGACCCGGCGGTGGCGATGTTCAGGTTGGCCAGGGCGTGCGAGATGAATCGGTCGGCGAGGCCGAAGTCGGCCGGCGAGTCGTAGTCGATGAGCGAGGTGAGCTTGTCGACGTTGGGCGTCTGGCCTGCGCGCAGCGTGCACAGCTGGTCGATGGGCCGAGCCATGTCGTAGGTGCGCAGCGTGACGCCGGGCTCCTGCGGTGGCAGGTCGGCTGCCTCAGCGGCGGTGGCCGGGCCGCCGCCGAGGAGCGCGGCCACGACCGAGAGGCCGACGAGTGAGCCGAGCACGGCCCTGGACGGGGGGATATGGGTCATCGGGGCCTCCACGGGGGGATGTGACGAGTGCCACATCAGAAGGTAGAGGCGCCGAATGAACTTCGTCAAGAAGTTTTGAAACTTTCGCAAGTCAGTTTGAAATGTCCTGACTCGGCTGTTTTCTCGAGATCGTCAGAACTGCTGGTGGGTCGGCGGTCCCACGCCCGGCACCGGCTGCTGCCAGGGGTCGGCGGGCTTCCGCCGGGCGAACCAGTTGCCTGCCCTACCCACGTACAGCATCAGCAGCGCGGCGATGATCAGCGCGGGATAGAGCACCACGAACAGCGAGAGCAGGGCGGCGATCGAGCCGACCACGGTGAGCAGGATCCGGGCCACCTTGGAGCGGAACAGCACCATGATCCCGAGCGGGATCGCGATCAGGCTGAGCACACCGCAGACTGCGAACCAGATGATCATGAACAGCGTCACGCCCTTGTCCGAGGACGTCGGGTCGTTGTAGTCGGCGATCCCCGTGGGCACCATGAACACCGAGATCAGCAGCGCGATCACGGACCCCACGATCGTCATGACCGACGCCGCGACCACCGTCCCCGGGCGGGTGTCGGGATCGGGCTGCGGATAGTGAGGACGAAGGTACGCTGGGGGCTGCTGACCCATCGCGTACTGGCCGTAGACCGGGGGCGCCTGGCCGTAGCCGGGGGGCACCTGGCCCCAACCCTGGGGCTGCTGCGGCTGCGTGGGCTGCGGGGCGGCGTACGGCGTCGGGGGTGGCGGCTCCTGCCCCTGGAACGGCGGCTCGCCGCCGTAGGGGTTGTCGAAGGAACCGTACTGATCTGACATGCCGCGGAGCCTATCCGGCAGTCGGGGTCAGCTGCCGCACCATTTGGCCGCGGGCCTCGGCCTCAGCCTCAGCTCAGCCACGGAACCAGGCGGCGACCTCGGGTCGCAGCAGGAACGAGAAGGTCGCGACCGCGGCGCCGAAGAGGACCACCGCCGGCGGGAAGGCGAGAGCGAAGAGGAGCAGCGAGAGCGCCGAGACGCCTGCGGAGATCATCAGCGCGACCCGGGCCCAGGAGTGGCGGCGGATCGCGAAGGCGGCGAACACCGCGGCGGCGACGCAGACGAGCGCCACCAGCACGGCCATGACCCAGACCGAGGCGACGATGATGTCGGTCGTGTAGAGCTCCGCCATCTCGCGCATGTTCGGGTCGCTCTCGGCCTGCTTGCGCACCTGCTCGAGGATCAGGTCGGGGTTGGCGGTCGCCGTCACCGCCGAGGCGAGCATCATCAGCGCGGTCAACCCGGAGCCGATCCAGGTGAGCACCGCCGCCGCCGTCACGGCGCCCGGACGGCGCTTCGGCGCGGCCTTGGTGGCCTGGGCGATCGCCCCGGTCCACGGCGGCGGCTGCTGCTGTGAGAGCCGAGCCGGTCCGGAGGTCGAGTCTGTCGAGTCTGTCGGTGAGGTCGAAGCCGGCGGAGTCGGCGCGACGTACGACTCCTCGTCGGGGTCGCCGCTGTCGAGCGCCTCCCGCTTGGTCGGCGAGACGCCGTCGAACCAGTCGCGGGTGGGCGACATCCACAGGAGTACGACAGCCACCGCTGACAGCGTGGACCAGAACCCTCCGCCGAACATGCCGGCGAAGAAGAGCGGCGCCGCGATCACGGTGAGCGCGAGCCGAGCCTGCTTGTTGCGCTGCAGCACGTGCCAGCCGAGGATCACCGCCGCAGCCGCCATGGCGCCGGTCACCAGCGCCATCACGTGCATCAGATCGAGGATGTTGTCGAGGCCGATCCCTGAGCCGGCGAGTGGCGGCTCGGCCAGCACCTCTTCCACCCGCTCCCGGGTGTCCAGGCTGCGCAGCCCGGAGATCTGGTCCCAGGCCGTCACCACGGTGAGCAGTGAGCCGAGCACGATGAGCCACCCGGCGAGGGTGGCCTGACCGGGGCGGGGAAGCTTCGTTTCAGACATGTCGGGAATCATTTTCTCATCCCTGCCAACCCCACCCGCCGCGAGGGCGGCCAGGTCGGCCGAGTGGGCACGCAGATGACGTCTCGGCCAACGCGGGTGACGCCTCGGCCGACGTACGCGACTACTCGGCGCGAAGTCGGTCGAAGGCCTTGGGCGCGGTGAGAGCGGGAAGCGCCTCGACGATCTCCTTCGCGCACGCGGCCGGGGTCGCGGTGGTGGAGTCGACCCGGATGTCGTACGCGTGCGAGTAGACCAGGGTCTGCGACCGGGCGAGGCCGGCAGGACGGTCGCCGCGGGCAGCCTCCCGGCGTTCGAGCTCCTCCGGCGAGCACCAGACCTCGACGAGGGTGACGTCGTAGCCGTCGAGCACCTCGAGCAGATCCTCGAGCCGCCAGGTCTCGCTCAGCGGGTAGTCCATGATCACGTCGTTGCCGACCGAGGCCAGGGCAGCGACCGTGCGGTGGTAGCCCAGCCGCGTACGCCTCAGCATCTCCGCGATCCCGGCGTCGTCGAGATCACGCGTATGAACCGTCGACCGCATCCCGCTGATCCCGTCGACCGGGACCAGGAACCACGGGTCCTCGAGCAGCGGCAGCAGCTCCCGCCCGATGCTGCTCTTGCCCGAGCTCGACGCCCCGTTGAGCAGGATGATCCGACCGTTGCGCACGCGAGGAGACTACTGCCGAGGCGTCACGTACGTCGGCCGGGTGGGGGGCCGCGGGGCCCCACCGGCCCCCCCGGGGGGGCCCCGCCCCCCC
>NZ_JBHXNY010000009.1:0-20271 GCF_042719275.1 Nocardioides sp. NPDC058538
CACCGGTAGATTTCAGACATCCGTCTCAGCCAGTCCGGCGGCTTATTCGATTTGTACTGCTTTGTTTCTTGCTTCGTGCTGAACCTTAGCAGGCTCTCTTTCGCTTTCGCAATTCGGCGTTTCCGCTTCCTTGTCCAGCTCCAGAACCCCAGTTTCCGGTCCCGCCTCGCAGACTTTATCAGAGCCACTCTCGCTTTACCAACTCGGCGCTTTCACGCTTTCTGCTGGTTTAGCAGTTGTATCTCTGCTTCGTCTTACCCGACTTTAGCGGAGTAATTCTCGCTTTCGCAATTCGGCGCATTCCGCGCTTTCCTGCCGAAAGTTTGAAGCCTTACCGCCTCTGTCTTGGAGGACTTTATCGGATCTCGCTTTGTTGTCCAATTCGGCGTATTCACACCGGATTCGGATAAAAGCAATATCCACACCTACACAGCCATGACGATCTGACGAGAATCAGATCTTGCATTCTTCGGCAGATCCTGAGACCCGCTGCCAGAACACTCTGGATCGAGCGATGCTCGAAAGAGTGGAGGTGGCCGCTCCGGGGCCGGAAGCCCGCCCGAAGACTCGCGCTTGCTTCCCGCCGCACCCTGGCGACTCGGAGAACACTACACACACCCTGGCGCCGTTTCAAATCGCCAGGGCAACTTTTTTCGTGCGATGTTCTGGGCCTCACTCTAGACCCCCGCACAAGGCCCGTGGCTGGTTTCCCTCACCCGGCGCCAAGGGCCTCGTGATCAGCAGATCAGGCGGGGGCGAAGAGCTCGACCGGGTTGCCGGCCGGGTCCTCGATCACTGCCTGGGCGCCGCCCCGGCCATCGATGCGGCTGGTGCGTACCCGCGCTCCGGCCTCACTCAGACGCCGGAGCTCCTGGTCGACATCGGCCACCTCGAGCTGGATGCGGCTCCAGCCACCGGGGCTCGGAACCTTGCCGTCGTCAGCGGCGTGCCCTGCGCCGCCGGCACCAGGGGTGTTCAGCATCAGCCGCAGTCCGTGACCCTCGAGCATCGCGAAGCCGCTGGCCCTCGGACCGACGTCCTCGAACCCGAGCTCGCGATAGAAGGCGACGGCGGCAGTGATGTCGTCGACGATGTAGCGGAATCCTGGAATCATCTGTCTCTCCTCTCTGCAACACTACTGTTGCATAGTAGGCTCCGGGCATGGCTTCTCGTCAAGGGCGTACGGACCCCCGAGTGGTGCGCAGCCGGGAAAGAGTTCTCGAAGCGGCGCTCGCGGAGCTCGCCGAGCGTGGGTACGGCGGATTCAGCATCGACGGGGTGGCGACCCGTGCCGGCGTCGCCCGGAGCACGATCTACCGGCTGGGGCACGACCGACTCAGCCTGGTCGCCGCGGCCATGGAGACGCTCAACGTGCAGCCGCGCCCGGAAGCCGGCGGACAGGACCCGCGCGCCGATGTGGTCGCGATCGTCGCCCATCTCGCCTCTGCCCTGCAGTCGTCACTGATGTCCGACTGTCTTCCCGCTGTGCTCGACGGCGCCGAGCGCGACCCGGGCCTGCGGGAGCTGCACCACCGCTACAGCGCGCAGCGGCGTACGCGGCTGGTCGATGCGCTCACCCGGCTGCGGGAGTCCGGGCAGGATGTCGGTGATCCGGAGCGGGCGGCGGAAGCATTGGCGGGAGCGGTGTTCTATCGGCGGCTGATGACGCCGGTTCCACTGCGTACGGACGAGGTCGAGGGTTTGGTGGCGACCGTTCTCCGAGAGGCGTGATTCGGCAACCGGCTCAGCCGACGCCGATGTGCTGGTGGTCGAGGTCGATCAGGGCGACGGCACGGTCACCGTACGCGTCGACATGAGTACGTGCTGACGGAGAAGGGGCGCGAGCTCGTCGACCTGCTGATGGTGATGGTCGGGTGGGGTGACAAGTGGCTCGCGGGTGAGGCCGGGCCGCCGGTGCTCTACCGGCATCACGCGTGCGGGGAGATCGGGCGGGTCGATCTGCGGTGCTCGCACTGCGGTGAGCCGATGCATGCCGACGACATCGATGTGCTGCCCGGGCCAGGGGCTGCGCCGGAGCCGGCCTCAGCGGGGTAGCGGTCGGGCCTGAGGTCAGCTACCGCCGGCGGCGCCGAGCTCCTTCAGCGCGTCGCCGTCGATGCGGTGGACCTCCCACTCGTCCTGCGGGACCGAGCCGAGGGAGCGGTAGAAGGCGATCGACGGTTCGTTCCACTTGAGCACCCACCACTCGAGGCGGCGCCAGTCGTTCTCGACGCAGATCTCGGCGAGGCGTACGAGGAGGGCCTTGCCTGCGCCGGCGCCGCGGTGGGCCGGGTCGACGAAGAGGTCCTCGAGCCAGATGCCGTTGCGGCCGGTCCAGGTGGAGAAGGTGACGTACCAGACCGCCATGCCGATGATGGTGCCGCCCGTTCCATCCGTTCCAGCGGCCTCGGCAATGAGGCAGCGGGTGGTCGGAGTGCCGGACTCGGGAAAGAGCGCCGTGGCGAAGTCGGTCTCCGTGGCCTCGACGGCGTCGGGCTCCTTCTCGTAGACGGCCAGGGCGTGGACGAGACGGAGGATCTCGGGCACGTCGGCGGGAGCTGCATCGCGGATGGTGACGGTCACGGTGCCGATCCTAAGGCTACTGACGAGTTCGGGAACACGCGTTCTAGCGAGACGCAAACGCAATCACGGTGCAACAAAGGCTTCCTACGTTTCGGGGCGTCCCCAACAGATTGGATACCCCCACATGACTCAGACCCAGTCACGTCGGAACTTCCTGCGCAACGTCGGCCTCGCCGGCGGCGCGGGAGTCATGTTGCACAGCATGGGTGCTCTCGGGCTCACCTCGGCTCACGCCGCGGAGACCCCCAGCTTCACTCCTCCCAAGCCTTCCGATCTAGCCCGGGCCGGCAGCAAGTCGGTCGTGATCCTCGGCGGCGGCATCGCCGGGCTCACCGCTGCGTACGAGCTGCTCAAGGGTGGCTACAAGGTCACCGTGCTCGAGGGGCGCGAGCGGCCGGGCGGTCGCAACTTCACCGTGCGCGGCGGCACCCGGGTGACCGATCTGAACGGGGTCACGCAGGTGGCCGGGTTCTCCAAGGGTCAGTACATGAACGCGGGGCCCGGGCGGCTGCCGCAGAGCCACATCACGCTGGACTACTGCAAGGAGCTGGGCGTCCCGATCGAGGCGTTCACCAACCAGAACGCCAATGCACTGCTCTACTACCCCGGCGACCACGGCATCGGCGCAGTGCAGATGCGTCAGGCGAAGGCGGACACGTACGGCTATGTCTCCGAGCTGCTCGCGAAGGCGACGGACAAGGGTGCCCTGGACGAGGAGCTGACCGCCGCCGACAAGGAGGCGCTGATCGCCTTCCTGAGGAACTTCGGCGACCTGGGCTCCAAGGCGGAGGGGTACGCCTACACCGGCTCCAGCCGCGCCGGCTACACGGTCGAGCCCGGGGCCGGGCAGGAGTCGGGCACCGAGGTGGCCCCGAACTCGATGAGTGCCGTCCTCGCCGCCGGGCTGGGCCAGTACTTCTCCTTCGAGTTCGGTTACGACCAGGCGATGATGATGTATCAGCCGGTCGGCGGCATGGACGCGATCCCCAACGCCTTCGCCCGGGCCGTCGGGGCGCGCAACATCCGCTACGGCGCCGAGGTCGTCGAGTGGAGCAACACCTCGACCGGCGTCTCCGTGTCCTACAAGGCTCGCGGGAGGACCGAGACCATCAGGGCGGACTTCGCGATCAACTGCATGCCGCCGAACATCGCGGCCAAGGTCCAGCACAACCTCGGCGCCGACATCACCGCGAGCCTGAAGTCCTTCGGGCCCTCGAACGCCGGCAAGATCGGGATCGAGTACGACCGGCGTTGGTGGGAGGAGGACTTCCGGATCTACGGCGGCATCACCAACACCCGCCTCGACCTGCGCAACATGTGGCACCCGTCGTACGGGTTCAACGGGGACAAGGGCACGATGATCGGCTACTACAACACCGGTAGCGCGGCCGACACCTACGGCGTGCTCAGCCCCGCCCAGCGGCTCTCGCGGGCGGTGGACATGGGCAAGCAGATCTTCGGGGACGTCTACGGCGAGGGCATCACCGCCTCCTACAGCCAGGACTGGAAGACGCAGAAGTTCTCCGAGGGTGCTTGGGCCTACTCGACGACGGCCGACACCGATCCGCTCTACACACGGCTGCTGGACGCCACCGGCAACACGTACTTCGCCGGTGACCACCTCAGCCACTCCGTGGCCTGGCAGCACGGCGCGATCACGGCCGCCCGGGCAGCCGTCGAGAAGCTGCACGCGCGGGTGACGGCATGATGTCGCCGCGTACGAAGGTGCTGGCTGTGGTCGGGTTGACCGCGGCTCTGGTCGCTCCGACGGCGGCGGTCGCCGGGAGCAAGTGGTCCGCCTTCCCGCCGCGTGGCGGGGAGACCATCTCGGTGCTGCCCGCGGGTCAGGACAACCCGCCGATCGCCAACGGCGTCGCGATCGGCCCGGAGGCCGCGATCTACAAGACCAGCGGGCTCGGTCCGTCCCGGCTCAACACCGGGGCGAGCGGCGAGCTGGGCTACATCGACACCGCGGTGTTCCCGGGTGGTGTGCTGCCGCCGGGCGTGACCATCACCGAGGCCCAGGGGATCAACGTGCTGCGCCGGATCGGGGAGAACCTCGAGGCGGCCGGGCTCTCCTACGACGACGTGATCACGATGCGCGTCTTCCTGCAGAACCCCGCGGGCGAGGCGAAGATGGACTTCGCGGGCTGGAACCGGGCGTACCGGCAGTTCTTCGCGAACACGTCGGTCTCGACCGGCGACGCGGTCCCGGTGCCCCTGGGCACAGCTGCGCCGGCGGCTCCGATGGTCGTCAACCCTGCTCGTCCGTCGCGGTTCGCACTCGAGATCGAGAACCTTCCCGTCGACGGATGGCTCGTGGAGGTGGAGGTCGACGCGGCCTATCCGGCGAAACGGAGGTAGGCCCCTCACAAATCGAGATCGCCCTCTCCGAGCAATGCTCGGGGAGGGCGATTCTCGTGCAGCTCAGACGGTGGTCAGAGCTTGGAAAGCTTGGGGAAGGGGCTGGCGATACGCACCAGTCGGGGACCGAAGTCGACAGTGACTGCGGCCGTTTCTTTGTTGACGACCCGACCCAGGCCGAAGGAGTCGTGGGAAACCAGGTCCCCTGACTCGAACTGCTCAATGACCGGCTCGGGATCTGCCTTGAAAGGACTCGCGGCGAAGTGTCGCCGCCGGGGGGTTGAGGTAGTCATCCCTTCGAGTATGTGGCCTACCACACGGATAAGGGAATGCACAGGTTGGTCACAATGGCCTATCAGAACGTTTCAGGCCTGCGTGTAGTCGGCCTTTTCGTAGCTGGCGCTGCGGCGGTAGTGGGCCGAGATGCTGGGCCAGTTGGTGGTGATGCGGCCGTTCCGCTCGCGATACCAGGAGGTGCATTTGCTCCAGACGCTGTCGGCCAGCTTGTCCTGGATCCGCGCGTCGTAGGCCTCCTCGACCTCCGCCCGCACCTCGAGCGGGCCGGCGTCGGCGACGTGGTCGGCGTACCGGCCGAGGTAGCGCGCCTGCGTCTCCAGGAAGAAGATGATCGAGCCGCCGCCGGTGTTGGTGTTGGGGCCGTACATGATCAGCAGGTTGGGGAAGCCCGGGACGGTCATGCCGTGGTAGGCGTGGGCGCCGTCCTTCCAATGGGTGTGCAGGTCGCGGCCCTGGGTGCCGGTGATCGTCATCGGGGCGAGGAAGTCGGTGGCCTTGAACCCGGTGCCCCAGATGATCACGTCGACCTCGTGGTGGTGCCCGTCGGCGGTCGTCACGCCGGTCGGGGTGATCTCGACGATGTCGTCCGTGATCACGTCCACGTCGGGCTGGGCGAGGGCCGGCAGGTAGTCGTCGGCGAAGAGGATGCGCTTGCAGCCGAACGGGTAGTCGGGCCAGACCTTCTCGAAGAGCCCCGGCTTCGCCGCGGTCTGCGTCTTCATGTGGCGCTTGGACCAGGCCCGCATGATCGCACCGAACGGCTTGATGTGGAAGGACGTGGTGAGCCACTCGGCCTGGACCCAGATCTTCACGCGGTTGAGGAGCTGCGGGATCGGGCTGGCGGCGTCGGTGCGCTCGAAGTCCTTGCGGGGGACGATGTAGGGCGCCGAGCGCTGGAAGAGGAGCACCTGCGCCGCGTCCTTGCGCACCTCGGGCACGAACTGGATGGCGCTGGCCCCGGTGCCGATCACCGCGACCCGCTTGTCGTTGAGGCTCAGGTCGTGGTTCCACTCGGCGGAGTGGAAGGCCTCTCCCCGGAACGAGTCGGCGCCGGGGATGCTCGGGGTCGAGGGCCGGGAGAGCTGGCCGACGGCGGGGACGAACAGGTCGACCGTCTCTGTCTCGCCCGTGCTGAGCTCGAGCCGCCAGGTCTTCGACTCCTCGTCCCAGCGGGCGGCGGTCACCTCGGTGTGGAACCGGATGTGGCGGCGTACGTCGTACTTGTCGACGACCCGGTGGATGTAGTCGAGGATCGCGGGCTGGCGGGAGAACTTGTGGGGCCAGTGCGGGTTGGGCTCGAAGGAGTAGGAGTAGAGGCTGGAAGGTACGTCGCAGGCGGCGCCCGGGTAGGTGTTCTCCCGCCAGACACCGCCGACGTCGTCGGCCTTCTCGAACACGACGATGTCGTCGTGGCCGCGCTTCTTGAGCTCGATCGTGGCGGCCAGGCCGCCGAAGCCGGTGCCGATGACTGCGATACGCAAGAGAGATCCTCCAAGGGGCCGGTAGCGACGGTGTGACCTGGACCATACCGGGAGAATGTGAATGGCCGCGAGGGGACCGAAAGGTAAGAAGTGGGACGTCCGTTCGTCATCCCGATTAGGTTCGGCTAACCTAAACCCATGATCGTCTGCCAGTGCCGAGTCGTCACGGACCGTGACGTCGACGCCGCGCTGGCCGACGGGGCGCGCACGGTCAGCGCGATCTGCCGCTCCACGGGAGCCGCTCAGGACTGCGGCTCGTGCATCTTCTCGGTGAAGAAGCAGGTCAGCCGGCATCTCGAGCAGGAGTGCTCGCACCTCGTGGCCGACGGCGCCGCGAGCTGACGTACGCAACCGGTCACAAACTGAGTCTGTCCTCACTCCCGGGGTGCCGTGCGAGTATCGGGACAGATCCCGTTACCGGAGGTACGTCATGCAGCCAGTCGATCCACGCGTCGTCGAGCTCCTCAACGAGGCGCTCACGTTCGAGCTCACGGTCACCAACACGTACTTCCTGCATGCTCGGATGCTCGACAACTGGGGTCTGCCCAAGCTCGGCAAGGTCTTCTACGACCTCTCCATCGACGAGATGCGTGACGCCGACGAGCTGATCAACCGGATCCTGATGTTCGACGGCCACCCCAACGTGCAGCGCCTCAACGCCATCCAGGTCGGCGAGACCGCCGAGGAGATGCTCTCCCTCGCCCTGGCGAGCGAGCGCGCCGCGGTCGCCCAGTTCAACGCCGGCGGCGAAGAGTGCCACCAGCTCGGCGACCACGGCACCGCCGCCGTCTTCGAGGAGATGGTCCGCGACGAGGAGAAGCACGCCGACTGGTTCGAGTCCCAGCTCGACGCGATCGATCGCGTCGGCCTCCAGGCGTACCTGGCTCAGCACGTCGGCGCAGGCGAAGGACCCGGCTGAGCCGGGCCCTTCCGTGCTTTCCCTCAGGCGGGCACCGCGTCGTCGATGCAGAGGATGTTGTCCTCGCTGTCCTTGAACCAGGCTGCGTGACCAGCCTCGCCCATGCCGGCGACGTCACCGTCCCAGGTCAGTCCGGGCATCTCGTAGTGCTCGAAGCTGACCCCCTTGGCGCGTAGCTCTTCGGTCTCCTTGCGGACGTCGGCCACGTGGAACTGGGCGATCGTGTGCCCGGCCTTGCCCGCCTGCTCGGTCTCGTAGAGGTGGAAGGACGTGCCACCGGCTGTCGTGTAGACCAGCCAGCCTTCGCTCTCCTCGCTCGGCTCGAGCCCGAGCTTGTCGGCATAGAAACTGCGTGCCCTGCCGAGGTCCGCGGCCGGGATGTTCGCCCTCACACTGCTCTCGGTCAACATCGTCGGCCTCCTCAGGCGCTCTCGAACCAGGGGTGGTGGAGGTCGTAGAAGGTCGCACCCTTCATCGCGTAGTCGAGCTCGCTGCGTACGTCCTCCGGGGGCTCGAGCTGCTCGCCCTTGCGGGCGTCGGCCTCGCTGGTGAACGCGACGGTCTCGATGAAGCTGCCATCCGCCTCGATCGCGAGGGTTCCGCCGAGGATCTCAGGGCGCATCTCGTGCAGCTGGGTGGTGTCGGTCGTCATCATCGCCTTGAGCCGGCTCGGGTCGTCGACCCGGCCGCGGATGATCTGCACGAACCCGGCGTCGTCCGAGCCGCCGTCGAAGAGCAGCGTGACGTCGTCGCAGTCGTGGAACTCCATCGGCCCGTCCATGACCTCGGCCATCTTCGCGGCCCACTCCCCCTGCTCGGGACGGTTGGAGTTGGCCATCGCCGCCTCGCGGGACTCGAAGCGGACCACCCCGATGAGCTGGCCGTCGTCGGTGAATCCGTTGGTGCCGCCGAGCCACCCGGTCGCGCCCGGCGCCAGGTCGCGCCGCCACTCGTCGAGCAACTGACGGGCCTCGTCCTGCCGGGTGCAGGGACCCTGAATCATCTGGATGAACATGCTGCCTCCTCGGTCGTTGGTGCGCCAACGGACCGGTCGAGGCAGGTGCCGGGCCCCGGCCGGGCCCTCTCGCAACGTACGTCCGAAGGGTTGCCCCGCACATACCCCAAACAGGCGTTTTCCAGATGACGCCGTCAGTCGACGTCGACCCAGTCAAGGGTGCGGTCGACAGCCTTCCGCCAGCCGGCGTACCCGGTCTCGCGCTGCTCCTCGCTCCAGGCCGGCATCCAGCGCTTGGACTCGTTCCAGTTCTGGCGGAGCTCGTCGGTGTCCTTCCAGAAGCCGACGGCGAGCCCGGCGGCGTACGCGGCTCCGAGCGCGGTGGTCTCGGCGACGACCGGGCGGCTGACCTCGACGCCGAGGACGTCGGCCTGGATCTGCATGCACAGCTCGTTGGCGGTGATGCCGCCGTCGACCTTGAGGACCTCGAGACGTACGCCGGAGTCCTTCTCCATCGCTTCGGCGACGTCACGGCTCTGGTAGCAGATCGCCTCCAGGGCCGCGCGGGCGATGTGGCCGCTGTTGTTGAACCGGGACAGGCCGACGATCACGCCGCGGGCGTCCGAGCGCCAGTAGGGGGCGAAGAGACCGGAGAAGGCCGGGACGAAGTAGACCCCACCGTTGTCCTCGACCTCCTTGGCCAGGGCCTCGACCTGCGTGGCGTTGCTGATCACCCGCAGCTGGTCGCGCAGCCACTGCACCGCGGAGCCGGTGACGGCGATCGAACCCTCCAGGGCGTACGTCGGTGGCTGGTCACCGAACTGGTAGCAGACCGTGGTGAGTAGGCCGTTCTCGGAGCGTACGAGCTCCTGGCCGGTGTTGAGCAGCAGGAAGTTGCCGGTGCCGTAGGTGTTCTTGGCCTCGCCGGCGTCCAGGCAGACCTGGCCGACCATGGCGGCCTGCTGGTCGCCGAGGATGCCGGTGATCGGGATCTTGCCGCCGAGCGGGCCGTTCTCCAGCGTGGTGCCGTAGGCGTTCGGATCGGAGGAGGGCCGGATCTCGGGGAGCATCTGGCGCGGGATGTCGAAGAAGCCGAGCAGCTCCTCGTCCCAGTCGAGGGTCTCGAGGTCCATCAGCATCGTGCGGCTGGCGTTGGTGACGTCGGTGACGTGTACGCCCCCGCTGGGGCCGCCGGTCAGGTTCCAGACGATCCAGGTGTCGGTCGTGCCGAAGATGGCGTCGCCGCTCTCCGCGGCCTCGCGGACGCCGTCGACGTTCTCCAGGATCCACTGGATCTTGCCTCCGGCGAAGTACGTCGCAGGCGGGAGCCCGGCCTTGCGGCGGATGATGTCGCCGCGCTCGTCCTTGTCGAGAGCGGAGGCGATCCGGTCGGTGCGGGTGTCCTGCCAGACGATCGCGTTGTAGTAGGGCCGTCCGGTCCTCTTGTTCCACACCACGGTGGTCTCGCGCTGGTTGGTGACGCCGAGCGCGGCGATGTCCTTGTCCGTCAGGCCCTTGCTGCCGAGCGCGATCTGGATCACCGCCCTGGTGCGCTCCCAGATCTCCACCGGGTTGTGCTCGACCCAGCCGGCCTTGGGCAGGATCTGCTGGTGCTCCAGCTGGTGACGGGCGACCTCGTTGCCGCCGTGGTCGAAGATCATGCAGCGAGTGCTCGTGGTGCCTTGGTCGATGGCTGCGACGTAGTCGGGCATGTCGGTCCTTTCGGTTTCTCTGATTCTGTGTCTCAGTCGGGGCGATCGATGGTCAGGCAGCGGCAGGCAGGTCGCTGGTCTCCTCAGCCTCCTTCTCGGCGGGCAGGAAGCGTGCAATCAACACCTTGTACGCTCCGGCACCGATGAGTCCACCGACAAGCGGGGCGACGATCGGGATCCAGAAGTAGAGGTCTCCGGACGCGGTCACCCAGGCTCCGTCGTAGCCGGTGATGAAGGAGGCCAGCCGGGGCCCGAAGTCGCGGGCGGGGTTGATGGCGTAGCCGGCGTTGGTGCCCCAGGCCATACCGATGCCGACGATCACGAACGCGATCGCGACCGGCGAGAACCAGGCGATCGGCGCGGAGTTCTTCGCATCCGTGATCGCCATGATCAGGAACAGCAGGATCGCAGTGCCGATCACCTGGTCGGCGAAGGCGGTGGTGAGGGTGACGCCGAGCGCGGCGTCGCCGTTGCCCGGGAGCGTGGAGAAGATGCCCTGGGTGGCGTGGGTGTGGCCGGGGTCGACGCTGGCGATCGCGTCGCCGTAGGCCGCGCGGACGATGAGGGCGCCGACGAAGGCGCCGAGGATCTGGGCGATGCTGTAGGGCAGCACCTTGCGCCACTCGAAGTCGCTGAAGACGGCCATCGCGAGGCTGACGGCCGGGTTGAGGTGGGCGCCGCTGATCCGCCCCGCGGTGTAGATGCCCAGCATCACCCCGATCCCCCAGGCCCAGGCGATCGAGTCGTGATCGCCGAGCCCGCCGTCGCCGGTGGTGACCTGCGCGACCACGCCGACTCCGAAGAGAATCAGGATCATCGTGCCGGCGAACTCTGCGCTGAGCTCTCCGATGAGTGTTCGACGTTGAGCTGGTGAAACGGAGCCCGAGGCGTTTCGTGTCATGCGCTTGCTCCTGCCGTGTGGGGTCTGGCGGACCTCTGCACCGTAGGGACGCGTGACGCGCGTCACAACGGTGCACGTTCGGCATGGTCGAACGCTTGCCTGTCTCGCCGGGCGGCACCGGGAGTCCCCCGATGACCGAACCCCAGGTAGTGGGTTTGTTCGGGCTCTACGCTTTTACCCGATGTCTCGGACCGTGCAATCCGTCGAGCGGGCGGCGGCGCTGCTGCGTGTGCTCTCCGCCGCGAGTGAGCCGATGCCTCTCGGTGAGCTGGCGGCCGCCGTGGGGCTGGCCAAGCCGACGGCGCACGGGTTGCTGCGTACGTTGGCGGGGGCGGGGTTCGTCGACCAGGAGCCGGCCACCGGGCGCTATCTGGTGGGGTCGGGGTTGCTCCATCTCGGGTCCGTGACGCTGGACCTGAACGAACTGCGCTCGGAGACGCTCAACTGGGTGGACACGCTGGCGGCGCGTACGGGCGAGGAGGCACGGATCGCGGCCTATCGCGAGGGCTCCGCGGTGGTGGCGCACCATGTCATCCGGGCCGGGCCGGGGATGCAGGTGATGGACACCGGTCGGTCGCTTCCCCTGCATGCGACCGCACTGGGGAAGGTGCTGGTGGCGTTCGACCCCGGCGCCGCCCGCAGCATCGTTGGACAGCGGCTGGACCGGCTGACGTTCCGGACCATCACCGACCGGTCGGCGCTGCTGCGGGCGCTGGCGGACGCGCGCGACACCGGGTGGGCCTCGGCCGTCTCCGAGGCGCGACCGGAGCTGGCCGGGATCGCGGCGCCGGTGCGGGACCGTGGTGGCTATGTCGTCGCGGCCGTCGGCATCGCGGGACCGGTGCTGCGGCTCTGCGACGCGCGCGGCCGTCCTCGCCACGATCTCGTCGAGGAGGTCGTCGGCGTCTCCAGGTCGATCTCGCGGGCGCTCGGTCACGGGCGGGCGGCATGAGCGAGCGCCAGCGAGCGACCATAGGCCTCAGGGCGCCGGCTCCGTATTCTTTGCTCTGCCCTACGGAGCCGACGGCATGAGTCTTCCGCTCTATGTGGCCGCGCTCGACCAGGGGACGACCTCGACCCGGTGCATGCTCTTCGACCGCGAAGGCCGCATGGTCTCGCTGGCGCAGCGGGAGCATCGTCAGCACTATCCGCGCGCGGGCTGGGTCGAGCACGACCCCATGGAGATCTGGGACATCGTCCGCCGGGTCGTTCCGGAGGCGCTCACGGACGCCGGGGCCTCTCCGTCCCAGGTGGTCGGGCTCGGGATCACCAACCAGCGGGAGACCACGGTGGTGTGGGACCGGCACACCGGCCGGCCGGTCCACAACGCGATCGTGTGGCAGGACACCCGGTCGTCCGCCGTGCTGCCCGCTGTCGCCGCCGACATGGCCGAGTCGGAGATCCAGGCTCGGTGCGGGCTGCCGTTGGTGACGTACTTCTCCGGGCCGAAGGTGCGCTGGCTGCTCGACTCGTCTGCTTCGCTGCGGGAGCGGGCGGAGCGCGGGGATCTCCTGTTCGGGACGATGGACTCCTGGCTGGTCTGGAACCTGACCGGCGGAGTGTCAGGCGGAGCGCATGTCACCGACGTGACCAACGCCAGCCGGACGATGCTGATGAACCTCGGCACGCTCGACTGGGACCCGGAGCTGCTGGCGGCGATGCGGGTGCCGCGGGCGATGCTGCCCGAGATCAGGCCGACGGTCTCCTCCTTCGGGACCACGGTCGCGCCGATCGCCGGGATCCCGGTGACGGCGGTGATCGGTGATCAGCAGGCGTCGCTCTTCGGGCAGGCGGGGTTCGACCGCGGCGACGCGAAGTGCACCTTCGGCACGGGCGGGTTCCTGCTCCTCAACACCGGCTCGTCCCCGGTCCGCTCACAGCATGGGCTGATCACGACGGTCGCGCACGCGATGGAGGGCGAGCCGGCGGCGTACGCCCTGGAGGGGTCTATCGCCGTCGCCGGCTCGCTGGTGCAGTGGTTCCGCGACAGTCTCGGGCTGATCCGCTCGGCGGCGGAGATCGAGACCCAGGCACTGACCGTCGCCGACAACGGCGGTTGCTACGTCGTCCCGGCGTTCACCGGCCTGTACGCACCGCACTGGGAGCCCGATGCCCGCGGCGTGATCGTCGGGCTGACGTCGTACGTCACCAAGGCGCATCTGTGTCGCGCCGTCCTCGAGGCCACCGCCTGGCAGACCCGCGAGGTCATCGACGCGATGAACGCCGACGCCTCCGCACCGCTCACGCGGCTGGCCGTCGACGGGGGCATGACCGCCGACAACCTCCTCATGCAGACCATCGCCGACTTCCTCGACATCCCCGTCGTACGTCCGATGGTCGCCGAGACCGTCTCCCGCGGTGCCGCCTATGCGGCCGGGCTCGGGGCCGGGTACTGGCCCGACCGGCAGGTCCTGCGCCGGCACTGGCGACGGGCTGCCGAGTGGCGGCCGGCCATGTCGGCAGCCGCGCGGGAGGCCGAGTTCGCTCGATGGCGGCGGGCGGTCGAGCTCGCGATCGGGTGGGGTGCCTAGGTCCGCTACTTCTCGGTCCGCTCGAGCTTGGTCCAGCCGGTGTAGCCGCGCTTCTCGATCAGGCGCATGAGGTCGCCGGCGACGGGGACCTGCTCGACGAACATGGCGTCGAGCAGGGAGACGAGCTCGGGGGGCATGGCCTGGTCGTCGCCCACGTAGGCGGCCCAGTCCTCGGGAGAGACCGCATCGAGCTGGGCGACGATCTGGTCGGCGATGGTCCCCAGGCGCGGGTCGCCGGGCCGATAGTCGAGCATGGCATCCAGCTCCTTGTAGGTCTCCACGATCGAAGGGTCATCGAGCTGGCCGACCTTGCTGCGGATGAAGGCCTCCATGCTCTGTGGCTGCTGGGCCGCGACGAGGATCCAGGCGTCGCGCTCGCCGTCGATCATCCGCTGCGGGATGCCGAGCTCCCGCATCCGTTCCAGATAGGCGACCGCCTCGGGCGGGAGGGCCAGCCCGTCTCCGTGGACGAGCCGGGCGATCCGCTCGCGGTGGCCCTGGCGCTCGCGGATCTCGAGGCGGAGGCGCTTGTCGATCTCGGCGACCGCCTTCTTGAAATCGTCGTCGCCGGCGTCCAGCAGCTCCTTGACACGGGAGAGCGGGACGCCGGCGTCGGCGAGGATGCGGATCTTGATCAGGTCGACCACAGCGGCGGCGTCGTAGCGTCGGTAGCCCGAGTGGTCGCGCTCGGGCTCCACCAGCAATCCTTTTGCGTGGTAGTGACGCACCGCCCGGACGGTGACTCCGGCGGCGGAAGCCACCTGGCTGATCGTGAGCATCCCCGAATAGTGGCGGGAACACCCGGGTTTGTCGCGTGGTTTAGGCGAACTTGCGGCGGTAGGCGGCGGTGGCCAGGACGTACGCGACGACCAGGAGGCCGACGCACCAGGCCAGTGCGATCCAGAGCTCGCTGCCCAGCTCCTGACCGGCGAAGATCGCCCGGATGGAGTCGACGATCGAGGTGACCGGCTGGTGCTCGGCGAAGGCCTGCACCGGGCCGGGCATGGTGTCGGTCGGCACGAACGCCGAGCTGAGGAAGGGCAGGAAGATCAGCGGGTAGGAGAACGCGCTGGCTCCCTCGACCGTGCCGGCAGTCAGCCCCGGGATCACCGCGAGCCAGGTCAGCGCGAGGGTGAACAGGGCCAGGATGCCGATTACCGCGAGCCAGTCGAGCACGCTCGCGCCGGTGCGGAAGCCCATCAGCAGGGCGACGAGCACCACCACGACCAGCGAGATCATGTTCGCGACCACCGAGGTCAGCACGTGACCCCACAGCACCGCCGACCTGGCGATCGGCATCGACTGGAACCGGTCGAACATGCCGCCGTTCTTGTCCTGGAACAGACGGTAGGCGGTGTAGGCGATGCCGGAGGCGATGGTGATCAACAGAATGCCGGGTAGCTGATAGCTGACGTAGCTCTCGTGGGAGCCGGTGTCGATCGCGCCGCCGAAGACGTACACGAACATGAGCATCATGGCGACCGGTGTGATCGCGGTGGTGACGATGGTGTCGGGGCTGCGGCCGATGTGTCGCAGGGAGCGGCCGAGCAGGACGGCGGTGTCGCCGAAGAATCGGGTGGTCATCGTGACTCCTTCACGTTGTTCGTGCTGGCGGACTTGCCGTTGGACTTGCTGGTGATGGCGAGGAAGATCTCCTCGAGGGACGGCTGCTTCTCGACGTACTCCTGCTTGGCCGGCGGGAACATCGCCTTGAGCTCGGCGAGGGTTCCGTTGGCGATGATGCGGCCCTCGTGGAGGATCGCGATCCGGTCGGCGAGCTGCTCGGCCTCTTCGAGGTACTGGGTCGTGAGCAGGACCGTCGTGCCGCTGTCGGCGAGCTCCTTGACCGCCTGCCACACCTCGATCCGGGCCTCCGGGTCGAGACCGGTGGTCGGCTCGTCGAGGAAGATCACCGGCGGGTTGCTGATCAGGCTCATCGCGATGTCGACCCGGCGGCGCATGCCACCGGAGTACGTCGCGACCTTGCGGTTGCCGGCCTCGGTGAGCGAGAACCGGGCGAGGAGCTCGTCGGCGACCGCGCCCGGGTTCTTCTGCCGGAGCAGCTTGGCGATCAGGATGAGGTTCTCGCGACCGGTCAGGATCTCGTCGACCGCGGCGAACTGGCCGGTGAGGCTGATCGACCTGCGTACGTCGTCGGCCTGAGTCGCGACGTCGAAGCCGTTGACCGTTACCTGGCCGCCGTCCGCCTTGAGCAGCGTGGTCAGGATCTTCACGGCCGTGGTCTTGCCGGCGCCGTTGGAGCCGAGGAGGGCGAAGATGGTGCCCTTCTCGACGCTCATGTCGACGCCCTTGAGGACGTGTAAGTCGCCGTAGGACTTGGTCAGTCCGGCGATCTCGATTGCTGGTGTCGGGTTCATGTCGAACAGCGTCGAGGGTTGACGCTGGGTCAAGGTCAAGCGGAAGTTTTCGAACTTTTTCCGCTGGGCCTGATCGGACCCGACAGGAGTGCGAAATACGCTGGTCGCGCGGTCAGTCCTTCTGCAGTCGGCGCCAGCCGCCGGCCCGGTTGTTGGCCACGATGGCGCGCAGCAGCTCGGTCAGCGCCGGACGGTCGATCGGGTCGTCCCGGTAGATCTGGATGGCTCGCCCGGTGGCGTTGCCGTGACCCTGGTTGATGATCCCGGCCGGATCGGGGACGGTCGGGTCGTAGAGGAACAGGTTGATGTGGTCCTTGGTGGCGAGGAGCGCGCACACGTTGCCCTGCAGCACGAAGTAGGGCTGGACCGTCCGCTTGATCGTCTCCTCGATCTCCGGGTCGGCGTCGTGGATGATCTCGCGCAGATCGCGGCAGATGTCGCGCTGCCACTCCGGCAGTCCGTCGAGGTAGTTGTCGACGCCGGCATGGGTGCGGATGGCCATGATCGCAATGTACGCCCGGGCCGCGGGTGCCCGGCAAGGCAAATACACAAGTCGACAAATCATCCCTTTGACTTCAAGTACTTGAAGTTCTTAGCGTCATTGGTGTGACTGCATCGATGACTCGGACGTACACGATCCGGGAGGTGGCGACGCTGACCGGGCTGCCGGCCAGCACGCTGCGCTACTACGAGACGATCGGGCTGATCTCCCCGGTCAGCCGCGGCGCCAGCAGCGGCCACCGGGTCTATGACGAGACCGACCTGGACCAGCTGACCGGCGTCGCCTGCCTGGCCGCGATCGGCCTCTCGATCGATGACATGCGGACGTACGTCACCAACAGTCGCCTCGGCAGCGAGGGTGCCGCCGAGCAGATCGACATGCTCACCGAGCACGCCGCTCACCTCGCCCGCGAGGCCGAGAACCTCGAGCTGCGGCGGCGTTACGTCGGTCGCAAGACCGACTACTGGCGCGCTGTCGCCGCCGGCGAGCAGGTCCGCGCCGAGGAGATCGGCGCGCAGGCACACACCCTGGCCGATCAGATCCGCAGCCGCGAGAACCACTGATCCACCACCCATCTCAGACTCAGGAGACACCTATGCGCGTCAACGCGTACGCAGCACCTTCCGCCGGCGAGCCGCTGGCACCGATCACCATCGAGCGCCGCTCGGTCGGCGAGAACGACGTCCTCATCGCGATCGAGTACGCCGGCATCTGCCACTCCGACATCCACACCGTCAACGGTGACTGGGGCCCGCAGCCGTTCCCGGTCGTCCCGGGCCACGAGATCGTCGGCCGCGTCACCGAGGTCGGCTCGTCGGTCACCAACCACAAGGTCGGCGACCGGGTCGGCGTCGGCTGCTTCGTGAACTCGTGCCGCGAGTGCGACAACTGCCGCAACGGCGACGAGCAGCACTGCTCGACCCCGGGCGGCGGGGTCGGGACGTACGCCGCGAAGGACCGCGACGGCTCGTTCACCCAGGGCGGCTACTCGACCCACGTCGTCGTCGACGCCCACTTCGCGCTCGAGGTGCCCGAGAGCATGGACGCGGCGGCCGCGACGCCGCTGCTGTGCGCCGGCATCACCACGTACGCACCCCTGAAGAAGTGGGGCGCCGGCCCGGGCAAGAAGGTCGCGATCGTCGGCCTTGGCGGGCTGGGCCACATGGGCGTCCAGATCGCCCACGCGATGGGTGCCGAGGTCACCGTGCTCTCCCAGTCGCTGAAGAAGCAGGAGGACGGGCTGCGCCTCGGCGCGGACCACTACTACGCCACCTCCGACCCGGCGACGTTCGAGCAGCTGGCCAGCTCGTTCGACCTGATCGTGAACACGGTCAGCGCGAAGATCGACCTCGACGCCTACCTCGGCCTGCTCGCCGTGGACGGCACCATGGTCAACGTCGGCGCCCCGGCGGAGCCGCTGAGCGTCAACGTGTTCTCGCTGATCACCAACCGGCGCAACTTCGCCGGCTCGATGATCGGCGGCATCGAGCTGACCCAGGAGATGCTCGACTTCTGCGCCGAGCACGGCATCGGCTCCGAGGTCGAGGTGATCTCGGCGGACCAGATCAACGAGGCGTACGCCCGGGTCCTGGCCTCCGACGTGCGCTACCGCTTCGTGATCGACACGGCCACTCTGGCCTGAGCTCCTGGTGTTCTAGCCCCCGGTGGGGGGACCGGGCGGACCGGGTCGGCAGCAACCTGAAGCGGCAGCTCTCGACCGGGCGGCGCTGATCCGCGTCGCGCCGGCGCGCGCGGCGACCCTCCGGGTGACCCCACTGGCAGGAGCCGCGGGTAGACGTCTTGTTGCATCCAAACGCTCGCTCGTCGCTCTGCTGCTCGGCGACGGCACTGGTGAGGCCGACCGGCCTCCGGGGATCTCCCCCTTCGGCTGACCCTCGTCGTACGAGCGTCCTTGACAGCCGCCGGACAGCGCGGCAACGTGACTCAACGTCGGCTTCCGTAGGCAAACGGGTTGTTCAGGGGCTGCCCTACACGCCGGAGCCGACCATCTCGAGACCATCCAGCAGGCAACGGGAAGGCATCACCATGGCGGACCAGAAGCCCACGACCACCGACGCAGGCGTCCCGGTCGCGAGCGACGAGCACTCGCTCACCGTCGGTCCTGACGGACCGATACTGCTCCAGGACCACTACCTGATCGAGCAGATGGCGCAGTTCAACCGTGAGCGGATCCCGGAGCGTCAGCCGCACGCCAAGGGCGGAGGCGCCTTCGGCCGGTTCGAGGTCACCGGGGATGTCAGCGCCTACACCAAGGCTGCGGTCTTCCAGCCGGGCACCACCACCGAGCTGCTGGCCCGGTTCTCGACCGTCGCGGGCGAGCGAGGCAGCCCCGACACGTGGCGCGACCCGCGCGGGTTCGCGCTGAAGTTCTACACCAGCGAGGGCAACTTCGACCTGGTCGGCAACAACACGCCCGTCTTCTTCATCCGCGACCCGATGAAATTCCAGCACTTCATCCGCTCCCAGAAGCGTCGCTCCGCGAACAACCTGCGCGACCACGACATGCAGTGGGACTTCTGGACGCTCTCCCCGGAGTCGGCCCACCAGGTGACCTGGCTGATGGGCGACCGGGGGATCCCGAAGAGCTGGCGCCACATGAACGGCTACTCCAGCCACACCTACATGTGGGTCAAC
The DNA here is from genome assembly GCF_042719275.1 of Nocardioides sp. NPDC058538. NCBI lineage: Bacteria > Bacillati > Actinomycetota > Actinomycetes > Propionibacteriales > Nocardioidaceae > Nocardioides > Nocardioides sp. NPDC058538. The sequence goes on from NZ_JBHXNY010000009.1 coordinate 19,279, forward strand.
GCGGCCGGAGACCGGTTCTGGGTGAAGTACCACTTCAAGACCGACCAGGGCGTCGAGTTCCTCACTCAGGAGGAGGCCGACCACCTCGCCGGCGCGGACGGCGACTACCACCAGCGGGATCTCTACGACTCGATCGAGGCCGGCGACCACCCGTCGTGGACGCTGCACATGCAGATCATGCCGTTCGACGAGGCTCGTACGTATCGCTTCAACCCGTTCGACCTGACGAAGGTGTGGCCGCACGGCGACTACCCGCTCATCGAGGTCGGCAGGATGACGCTGGGCCGCAACGTCACCGACTACCACACCGAGATCGAGCAGGCCGCCTTCCAGCCCAACAACATCGTCCCGGGCACCGGCCTGAGCCCGGACAAGATGCTGCTCGCGCGCGGGTTCTCCTACGCCGACGCACACCGGGCACGGCTCGGGACCAACTACCAGCAGATCCCGGTGAACCAGCCCAAGGCACCCGTCCACAGCTACTCCAGGGACGGTGCGATGCGGATGCAGAACGTGTCCGACCCGGTCTACGCACCGAACTCGTACGGCGGACCGCAGGCTGACCCGGAGCGCTATCCGGAGACGGCGGTGTGGGCCAGCGACGGGGAGATGGTGCGCACCGCCTATACGCTGCGCAAGGACGACGACGACTGGGGCCAGGCCGGCACCCTCGTCCGCGAGGTGCTGGACGACGCTGCTCGCGACCGTCTGGTCTCCAACGTCGTCGGCCACCTCTCCGACGGTGTGTCGGCGACGGTGCTGGCCCGGGCGATCGAATACTGGCGCAACATCGACAAGGACCTCGGCGACCGGATCGCGGAGGGGGTCGGCGGCAACTGATCGATCCGGGATCTGGCGACCACCACCAGCAGCTGCTCGGCGAGGTCGGCATCCCGGTCACGGTCGTCGGGGCCCCCGCAGGACTGTGACGGGCCCCGCCAGCGGGGAAAGCAATAAAGAGACCAGCACGGCGACCACAGCGGTATAAGAAAG
>NZ_JBHXNY010000009.1:20281-147048 GCF_042719275.1 Nocardioides sp. NPDC058538
CCGTAGACCTCCTCCATCTTGCGCAGGCCCTTGGCGCGCTGCTCGGGAGGGGCGGCGCGCGGGCCGGGGCCCGCCCGCCGCGGCGCGGGCGGGGCCGCGCCCGCGCGGCGCCCGCCCCCGGGCGGCCCGCCGCCCCCCCCCCCCCCCCGGTGCGGGGGGGGGGCGCCACCCCGTACCCGCTGGGGGGGCCCGGGCCACCCGGGCCGGGGGCCCGACGAGCGGTCATCCCTGATCAGCCAGGAGCAGGTCGACCAGCGCGGTATAGCCCTGGTCGGCCAGCCCGGCCGCGATCGCCCGATCGCCGAGCGCCTTGAACCCCGCAGGTACGGAGGTGTCGACGCCGGCGCCGACGGTCTCCTCGAGAAGGTGCTCCATCGCAGCGACGTGGGTCGCCATCGTCGAGTCGTCACCGGGATGCTTGCCGGCGTCGATCTGTGCGGCGTACGCATCGAGCCAGCCGGCCGTGGTCGCGATCCCGCCTCGCGCGATCGGCAGGAAGTCCTCGGCCCGTACGCCGGCACGCTTCAGCACCGCGGCACCGTGCAGGAACCCGTTGAGGACCGACCACATGATCGCGAGGTTCGCGACGTCGTGGATGGCAGCGAGCCCCGGGTCGACGCCGAGGTGGCCGGCGCGACCGGCCAAGGTCCCCAGCTCCGGCCGACGGGCCTCGTACGCCTCCCGCGAGCCGCTGAACAAGATCGCCGTGTCCGTTCCGCCGATCTCGGCCGGTGCGGCAAGGATCGCTCCGTCGAGGTAGCGAGCACCCTGCTTCTCGACCCAGGCCGACAGGCTCCGGGCGTCCGCCGATGACCCGGAGGTGAGGTTGACGACGTCCTGGCCGGCGAGCAGGTCCTCGATCGGCGCCAGCACGCCGCGTACGGCCTCGTAGTCGGAGACGCAGATCAGGATCAGGTCTGCCGAGGAGACGGCGTCGGCCGCCTCCGCTGCGGACCAGGCGCCGGCCTCGACCAGGTCGTCGGCACGGCCCGGGGTCCGGTTCCAGATCGCTACGCGCCTGCCTGCGGCCAGCAGCGACCGCGCCAGCGCGGTGCCCATCGCGCCGAGCCCGAGCACGGTGACGTCGGCCTGAGTTCCATGGTGATGGTTCATCACAGCTCCTGGATCAGCAGCAGCCCGCGGCCACCGGCGCAGGTGCGGCATCTGATGCGGGCCCGACCTCGGCGGCGGTGCCGCAGCAGGTCGCCTCGCCGGACTTCTCGCCGGCTTCGGCCGCGTTGAAGGTCTCGCTGTCGGCCAGCACCGTGTAGACCTCCCAGCGCTCACCGTTCGGGGCGTTCTCGACCCAGAACTTGTCCTGCTTGGCGTAGCAACAGGTGGTGGCACGCTCGTCGACCGAGGCGAACCCGGCAGCTTGGAGCCGGACCTGCTCCGCGTCGACCGCGGTGGTGTCCTCGACCTCGACGCCGAGGTGGTTGATGGTGCCGCCCTGGCCGGCGTTCTCGACGAGGACCAGCTTGAGCGGCGGCTCGGCGACCGCGAAGTTCGCGTAGCCGGGCTTGGTCTTGGCCGGTTCGACACCGAACAGGGTCGAGTAGAACGCGATCGACTCCTCCAGATCGTCGACGTTGAGCGCGAGCTGAATGCGTGACATGGCTCCTCCTGGGGCTATATATCGACGACTATCGATGTATGACTCTCCACCTCATATCGATAGATGTCAATATCTAATTGGGTGGCAACGACTGCAGGGCGAACCGGCCCGGGCGAGGAACGCGAAGAGGCCGGGCACCGGCGAGGACCTCGACCTCCCGCCACGCCCCGGCCTAGGGTGACCGGCATGAGCATCCCGGTCGCCCTGCCCGATCTCGCCGTGACCCTCGAGCGGTTCGGCAGCGGGTTCCTGCTGACCACCGCGGGCGAGCGGATCAAGGTCGTGGTCGTGGACCCGGTCGTCGACGGCTCGACCCTGCGGATCTCCGATCCCGGCGGCGGCACCCGGGCCAACCTCGCCACCAACCCGGTGCTCACGCTGACGTACGCGCCGCTCACACCGCGCGACCATGCGCTGATCGTCGACGGCACCGGCCGCGTGGAGGGGTCCGATGTCGTCGTGACGCCTACCGGCGCGGTGCTGCACCGACCGGCATCGCACGCGTCCGGGCCGGTCTCCGAGGACGGCTGCGGGCAGGACTGCCGTCCGGTCTGAGGCAGGTGAGGGACGCGGCGAAGGGCGCCGTCCGCGCGTCGCGCCGCGAGGCATGACGGCGTCCGTAGGCTCGACCCATGGAGACCTCGACCACCGTGCTCGTCACCGGCGCGACCGGGTTCATCGGTCGGCGCCTGGTCGCGGAGCTGACCGCACGCGACCTCACCGTACGCGCGATGACCCGGCGCCCGGGCGATTACGACGGTCCCGGCGAACCGGTGGGTGCAGACGTCGACGATCCCACCACATTGCCGGCCGCGCTCGACGGGGTCGATGTGGCGGTCTATCTGGTGCACTCCCTCGACCACGACGACTTCGAGGAGCGCGACGCCCGGGCCGCCAAGTCCTTCGGGGCCGCCGCCGCCCGGGCCGGGGTGCGCCAGATCGTCTATCTCGGCGGGCTCGGCGACGACGGCGACCTGTCGCCCCACCTGCGCTCCCGACGCGAGGTCGAGGCCCTGCTCGGCGAGGCCGGCGTCCCGGTCACGGTGCTGCGAGCCGCGATCGTCGTCGGCCGCGGCGGCGTCTCCTGGGAGCTGACCCGGCAGCTGGTCAAGAACCTCCCCGCCATGGTGGTGCCGAGGTGGACGGCCACCCGGACGCAGCCCGTCGCCGTCGACGACGTGATCCGTTATCTCGCCGGCGTCATCGACAACCAGGACGCGATCGGCGAGATCTTCGAGATCGGCGGCCCCGAGGCGATGACGTACGTCGACATGCTGACCGTCGCCTCCGAGGTGGCCAACGGCCGAACGATCCCGGTCGTCCCGGTGCCGGTGCTGACGCCCAGGTTGTCGTCGTACTGGCTGGCGCTGGTGACCAACGTCGACGTGACCACCGGGCGCAACCTGATCGACTCGATGACCACGGAGGTGGTCGTGCGCGACCGGCGCATCCTCGATGTCGTGCCCGGCGAACCGCTCCCCTATCGAGAGGCCGTACGTCGCGCCCTGGCCGAGCGGCTGGCCGACGAGAACGCGCTCTGAGCCACCGCCGGCGGCTCAGCCGAAGAGCAGAGGCAGCGCGAGCAGCATCGACAGCGACCACGCGCAGTGGGTGAGGATCGGCGCGAGGACGCCGCCCGACGCGCGCCGCTCGAGCCCGACCACGACCCCGAGCAGGATCGCCGCGAAGGCCAGCATCACGTTGCCGGTCGCGAGCGTCGCGATCACGTAGGCCACCGACGTCCATGCGACCGGATGACGAGGTAGGGCGGCGTAGACCGCGCCGCGGAAGAACAGCTCCTCCGCCACCCCGTTGACGGCCGTCACCACGACCAGGATCGGGAGCGAGCCTTGGTCGGCGAAATCGAGCACCGAGCGCACCTGCCGGTCCAGCCACGGGATCTCGCGCACGACGAGACCGCCGATCACGAAGACCCCGGCCAGACCGAGGCCGAGCAGGATCGGCGGCAGCACCGGGCGTACGAGCCGCCGTCGGCCCTCCTCGTCCTGGCGGCGCCAGGCACCGATCCGTCCCAGATGCAGCGGCCCGGACGCGAAGGCGCCGACGGCCCAGACTCCGGCCAGGGCGAAGGTCGCCGGATAGAACCAGACGCTGCCCGGCTCGATGCGGAGCGATACGCCGAGCACCAACGCACCGAGCACCACGAATCCGACCGTGACCGCCTGGCGGCGCCGCAAGCCGGCGTCGCTCTGACGGTGATCGCGCGGCACGACGTCCCACAAGGACCTGCGCATCCAGCTGCGCACGGCACTCCCCTCGCTCCGGTGCTGCGTTCGCGTCCAACGTACGTGGCCGGCAAGCCAACCACACCGGACCGGGTCGGCCCGCGACCGAAGTGTCGTCAGATGATCGCGACGGCGTTCGCCGGTGAACCGGTCGCACCGGTGACGTTGAGCGGTTTGATATTGAGGAAGGCGTCCCACCGCTGCAGCTCGTCCATCCGACGTGCCAGAGGCCCGAGCCGCCAGAGTTCGCCGAGCGGCATACCGAGCTTGGCCAGGAACTCCTGGTGCATCATGCCGCGGTCGTTCGGCGCCGACTGGACGAAGGGCGAGCCGGGCACGGGCGGCAGGCACTCGACCGCGAACGTGTCCGCCGCGAGCAGGGCGAGACCGGAGTCCCAGGCCCAGTCGAGGACCTCCTCGCTCTGCTCGATGCCGGTGGCGCGGCCGAGGGCCTGCTGAGCCAGCTTCTGCTCGGCGGTGAGCTCGAGGAACCACTCGCACCACCCGGTGTGGAGCATCACGATGTCACCGGCACGCAGCTCGATCGCCTGCGCGGTGAGAGCCTGGTCGATGTAGTCGTACGGGATCGGCTGGCCGGCCTCGTGGTCGAGAGTCTCGTCGCGCCGGGCGAGGAGGCCTGCGATGTCCACCAGGACTCCCCTGCTGACGATGGGGCGGTCGGCCCAGACCTGGATGCCGATCTCCTCGGTCCCCGGGATGATCAGCTCGTCGGCGGTCTCGCCGTAGAAACCGACGTCGTCGGCCCGCCTGTGACGCAGCCCGTCGACCTGGGTCGAGGACTGGAGGTAGTAGCCGTCGAGATAGTCGGCGCGGTGAGCCGGGCCGTTGCCGTAGATGACGTGCTCGGCCGGCTTCTCGGTCCTGGACATCCCGGGCATGAACGCGTTGATCGGGTAGTCCAGCCCGAAGGTCTCGCCCAGCTGGACGAGACCGGCCGCGGCCACGACGCTCTGCTCGTCCGCGAACGACGGCGTACCGCGCCACGGGTCCGCGAAGAGCTCCCAGGAAGTGCCCCGCAGCGATCCGGGCCGGTCGTGGAGCTCGGCCCTGCTCGGGCGGTCATGCGTGGTCATGGTCGTGTCCGTTCGTCTCAGACCGGCTGGCTGCCGTGCCCCCACGCGGCTCGCCTCAGTATCTCGCGCTTCGCCGTGTCCTAGAGTCACTTTCGATGCCCGACAACTGGCTGAACGAGACCCGCGAGTCGTACGACACCGATGCCGCCGGCTATGCCGAGAAGGTACGCGGCCTGCTGGACGGTCGTCCTTACCTGCGCGCGGGTCTGGCGGTGTTCGCCGAGGCCGTGCGCGAGGGCGGGGGCGGGCCCGTCGCCGATGTCGGCTGCGGCCCGGGCTATGTCACCCGGCATCTGCACGACCTCGGCGTCGACGCGTTCGGGATCGACCTCTCCCCCGAGATGATCGCCATCGCCCGGCAGGACCATCCCGGTCTCGGGTTCGAGGTCGGGTCGATGACCGATCTGCCGCTGGCGGACCGGTCTCTCGGCGGCGTACTCGCCTTCTGGTCGGTCATCCACATCCCCGACGCGGCGGTGCCCGGAGTGTTCGAGGAGTTCCAGCGGGTGCTGCGGCCCGGCGGTTCGGTGCTGGTCGGGTTCCACGTCGGCGACGAGACTCAGCGTTCGACCACCGGCTACACCGGGCGCGCGATCAGCGTCGACAGCCACCGGCGTACGCCCGAGCAGATCTCCCAGTGGCTGCGCGAGGCCGGGTTCAGCATCGAGGCCGAGCTCCTCATGCGGCCCGACGACGATGTCCCGGGCGCGATCGTCTTCGCCCGGAAACCTCGCCCCGACTGATCAGGAACGAAGAAGCGTACGGAGCCTCGGCCTCCTTAGGCTCGTCTCAACGGACCCGATAGGAAGGAAAAGACCGATGGCGAAGAGCACCACGTTCACCGAGGAAGAGAAGGCCGCCATGAAGGAGGCCGCCGCCGAGCGTCGGACGGCCGCCAAGCGTGGGACCGGCAGCAAGAAGGCCGCGGCCGACCTCGCAGACTGCCTCGAGAAGATCGAGGCCATGGACGACAACGACCGCGCGATCGGCGAGACGCTCCACCGGATCGTCACCACGCACGCGGCTGACCTCGCCCCGAAGACCTGGTACGGCATGCCCGCCTATGCCAACTCCGACGGCAAGGTCGTGGTCTTCTACAAGTGCGCCGGGAAGTTCAAGATGCGCTACGCCGAGGTCGGCTTCCAGGAGTGGGCGAACCTCGACGACGGCGACATCTGGCCGACCGTCTTCGCCGTGACCTCGATGACGCCGGCCGTCGAGGAGAAGCTCACCGAGCTGGTGAAGCGGGCGGTCCGCTAGCCGGCGTGATGCTCGCGGTAGCGCTGGTAGAGCCGCTCCAGGAACCCGTCGAGCTCGGCGGCCATCTCCTCGTCCAACGTGGGAAAGGAGAAGGTCGCCTTGCCCGTACGCCGCTTGCGGAACGCCTCCGATGAGCCCTCGAGCGCTTCCGGCCAGGTGTCGACGGCGATCGCGTAGAGGCTCACCTTCTGCGCGCTCCGCTTGACCGCGGCGAAGTAGTCATGGGCACCCGAACCCGGCCAGCGCAGCGACGGCATCCCGTAGATCGTCGCGTCCTCGAGCTCGTTGCGATAACGGGCGAGGAGCGCCCAGATCCGGTCTTCGACGGCATCGAGGTCGGCCATTGAGCGAGCGTACCGAACGCGTGATGCTCCCCGAGGCGCTCAGCGGCGACGGAAGAGCCGGAACCGACGGCTTCGCCGATCATCCCTGGCTGCCGGTTCGCGAGGTCTCCTCTCTCGCGCCGCGCGGCGGGCGGCCCATTCGGCCACCGTGGTGTCGGGGTCGCGTGGCATCGTGATCAGCGGCGGCCCCGCCGGGGGTTCATATCGGGCGCGGATCACTTGTGCGTTGAAGTCGTCGATCTCGCGACGTACGGCCTTCTCGTCTGCCACCTGATCCAGGCGCCCGTCCAGTGCGGCGTCATCCTTGCGGAGCTGGATCGACGGCGGCAGCAGCGCAACGTGCTGTCGCTCGATGAGGCTCCTGATCCACCACTCCGGATCGTGCTGGTCCGGTAGGTCGATCGGCTCACCACTGCCGGGCAGGTCGTCGAAGTCGCCGCGCGCGATCGCCTTGCGGACCTGGAAGTCGGCGAGCAGAGCGACCGCGACGGCGTCGTCGATCGCGAAGGCGTACGGGTCGTGGTGCATCACCTTTGGTCACCTCCACTCCATCGACTGCGGATATAAGTCACCTGTATTATGTCACGCGTATTGAAACGACGAAGGGGACAAGCGATGCCGAAGCAGGTCGACCACCGCGAGCGACGAGAGGCGATCGCGCATGCGCTGTGGCGGGTGGTCGAACAACAGGGCTGGCCCCGAGCGACCATGCGCGAGGTCGCCCGCGAAGCGGATGTCTCTCTCGGGCAGCTTCAGCACTACTTCTCGTCCCGGACCGCGATGCTGACCTTCGCGATGGAGTTCGCCGCCGAACAGACCTCAGACCGGGTCGCGCGCGGCCTGACCGGTCTCGACCAGCCGCCACACCCCCAGGACGTGCTCCGGGTGGTGCTCACCGAGATGCTGCCGCTGCACCCCGATAGGCGCGCCACCAGCCGGATGAACGCCGCGTACGTCCTCGAAGCACTGCACGACCCCGAACTGCGCGAGGTGGCCGGCGTCGGCCTGCGCGAGGGTCGCGACATGGTCGAGCGTCTCGTCCGAGAGGCGATGGCTGACGGACACATCTCCGCCGACCGCAACCTTGCGATCGAGACGGACCTCATCCTCTCGCTGACCGGATTCGCGCCGCTGCTGGAGCTCGGCGTGGTCACACCCCAGGCCGCAATCGCGGCCATCGACCAGCACCTGGACAGGCTCTTCTCGCCCGCATCATGATGACCGGCCGGGGATCCACAGCCGATGCCGTTGAGGCAGGGAAGATCGACCTCGCACCTGCAGAGCAGTTTGACGAGATCGGTCAATCACTGACTCCTCGTCAGGTCGGTCAGCGTCGAGCGGATCACGCAGGCGCCCACCCACCCAAGACCCGACGCTGCCGCTGGCGGTCGAGACAGAAGCCCTCCGATGAGCCCTCGAAGTAACAGGCGAGGAGCGCCCAGATCCGCTCTTCAACGACATCGAGTTTTGGTATCGACGCAATGTAGGGTCGCACCGCCCAGTATCAAGGCTGAGCAGGCAGCGCGGATTGGCCCAACCACACCTGGGTCGAACGATGAAGTCGATCAACTTCTCTTGGCTTCCGTTCTCGGAGATGCCATTGAGTACCTAGTCACCGAAGACGCCGGGATACATAGACGCGCCGGCTTATTGGGAGTATCGGACCGAGTTCTGACCCTGGCCGACGCAACCGCCATGCTCGCGAACCTCCATGCAGCGGCGCCGACTCCTCCGCCATCAGTTAAAACAGTCAAGACCCACGAACTAAGCCTTGACGACCCGATTTTCGACGGACTCAAGGATGATTACGCAGGATTCGAATCCTGGTTCAAGAGAGCCGCAAGAACGCAGCGGGACGCACTGCTTATCGACGGGGGTGGACGGCACGCAGCGATCGCGATCATCAAGAAGGAGCCAGGAGGTGAGTTTGGCCTTCCGGGACCGCAGTTGAAGATATGCACCTTTAAAGTCGCTGCGGAGTACAGTGGACAGAAGTATGGCGAGCTCCTACTGAAGGCATTGTTTGATCGGTCGCGAAGTGAAAGATCAGTTGGCCTGTACGTAACGGTCTTGGATAAGCAATCGCAATTGATTGCTCTACTCAGGGACTTCGGCTTCGAGCCGCTCAACGAAGTGAGGACTGAGATCGGCGAGATGGTCTTTGCAAAGCCGCACAACGTGCCCCCGGTCCCAGGCTTGTCTGCTCTCGCATCACACATTCGCTACGGTACGCCGTGTGTCACGTTGGACGGAACTCAACCATTTGTTGTACCCATCGAGCCCCGTTGGCATCGGGTGCTGTTCCCAGACGCCGAGCCTCCAGACGACGGCCTTTTCCCCGCCACCCTCGGCTTGTCGACCAAGCCATTCGGGAACGCACTGCGGAAGGCCTATCTATGCAACGCGCCGACGCGCCTCCTGCGGCCAGGGGACCCTTTGCTGTTCTATCGGAGCAGAGACGAGAAGGCGGTGTACGTGGTAGGAGTCTGCGAGGACACGCTCGTCAGCAGGAACCCGGACGAGGTGGTAGCGGCAGTCGGCCGGCGGACTGTCTACTCCCTTGACGAGATCCGAGCGCTGACGCGTCTGGGCGAGGTACTGGTTGTGATGTTCCGCCAGGACAGGGTCTTTCGCGACGACCCGCTGACTATCGGCGAGTTGCAGGCTGGCAGAGTCCTCAGATCATGGCCTCAGTCAATCACCCGAACCCGGAAGGAGGGGGCCTCATGGCTGGCGCAGCGATTGGCCGTGTAGCGCTCTTCTCGATCCATCCTACGTACGCCGAGGCGATCCTCGACGGCAGCAAGCAGGTCGAGTTCCGTCGGCAGGCACTGCGTAGCGACGTCAGTCACGTCATCATCTACGCCACGTCACCCCGGAAGCGGATTGTTGGCGTCTTTGAGGTCGACGGTGTCGACGCGGTTTCACCACGCCAGGCTTGGGCGCAATACCGAACAGTTGGCGGCATCGACAAGGCGTCGTTCGACCGCTACTACGAAGGGGCGGCGCGGGCGTACGTCATCCGAGTCCGTACAGCGCACGCAACCGCCCGTCCCTTCGCCCTCGCGGAGATCGATGACGAACTGCGCCCGCCGCAGTCCTACCAATATCTACGCGGCGCCCAATTAGAGCAGGCTCATCGATTGCTAACGGCTGATCAATCGCGCCCAGGAATGCAGTGGCGTCTTGCCGCTGCTGGTCAGCAGGTGCTCGCAGGCACCCAATAATGGGCCACGCGGGGCGTCAGAAGTTCCTCCCGCCCCAAGTCAGGTGCCCTTGGCTGGACCGTGGATCGGCTCCGTCGAGACGGTAACTGGAACGGACGTCGGCGCAGCCCCTGAGTTGTGGCGATCGTCGATTGCAGCCTTGGTTGCGAGTTGGCTAAGGATCCAACGACAAGATGAATAAGGAGCTCGTCGAGCGAGCGCAGGTCCCGCGGCATCCTTCGGAGTCTTTGGCAATCAGATCACCGCATACTTGCAGCAACGACCGTGAACGTCAGTGGGCCATGTCGACGAAGCGGCTGTAGTGGCCCTGGAAGGCGACGACGAGGTCGCGGGTGGGGCCGTTACGGTGCTTGGCGATGATCACGTCGGCCTCGCCGGGGCGGGTCGACTCCTTCTCGTAGACGTCGTCGCGGTGGAGGAGGACGACCATGTCGGCGTCCTGCTCCAGCGAGCCTGACTCACGGAGGTCGGAGACGGCCGGGCGCTTGTCGGCGCGCTGCTCGGAACCACGGTTGAGCTGGGACAGCGCGATGATCGGGACCTCGAGCTCCTTGGCCAGCAGCTTGATCTGGCGGGAGAACTCGGAGACCTCGAGCTGACGGGACTCGACCTTCTTGCCGGAGCTCATCAGCTGGAGGTAGTCGATGACGATGAGCCGGAGATCGTGGCGTTGCTTGAGCCTTCTGGCCTTGCTCCGGATCTCCATCATCGTCATGTTCGGGCTGTCGTCGATGAACATCGGCGCGCTGGAGACCTCGCCCATCTTGCGGGCCAGCTTGTTCCAGTCGTCGTCGGACATGTTGCCGTTGCGGATGTGGTTGAGCGGCACCTTGGCCTCTGCCGAGAGGAGACGCATGGTGATCTCGGAGCGGCTCATCTCCAGGCTGAAGAAGACGCTGGTCAGGTTGTTGTGGATCGAGGCTGCCCGACAGAAGTCGAGAGCCAACGTCGAATTGTGGGTCGGGATCATCGAGCGACCGGCCAGGTAGAGGTGCTCGTCGTTGTCGACCTGCACGCAACGTACGGGGACGCTTTCGATCTTGCGCACCGACTTGATGTAGCGACGCCCGATCCGCGAAGTCGTCTCGGGGCGCTCCTCCTTGTGAAGGATCTGCTTGCGGGGCAGACGGAAGACGTCATCGACGGTCGAGAAGTTGAGGATGTAGCACGTCGAAGAAGCCTCGGAACGCCCCTTGACCTGCTTGGTCGTACGCCCGCACTTGTAGCCGAGACTGACGACGAGCTCGTAGACGTCATCCGCCAACCGCTTGCTGGTGACCGCGAACTGACAGGACCCAACGCCCTTGACGACGGTGCCGTCCGTATCCATCAGGCCGGCCAGAAGCTCGCGCCGCTGGGACTCGGAAGCACGGAGATAATCGACCGGGATGTGCTTGTTGTTGAGCACATCGATCTTGCGGAGAAGCGCCGTGAAAGTGCCATGATCGTCGTGGCACGCGACGCATCTCGAACGATGAGGGGTGGCAGGTGCGCCGCACGACAGACACGCACCGCCGTGGTGACTGGGATCATCGGGCGTCTTGATGCTGTAGAGCATCGCGCCGCGGTGCTCGACGTGCATGCCGCAGCCCTCGATGAACATCGGGATCTCGTCCGTCTCGCACGTGATACGCGCACCCGCGCTGTGACCATCACCGAGCCATGCGCCGAGGACGTAGGGCGGGATCGCGAGGTCAGCGACACCCGCGTTGAGCGATGACGCGTTGAGGACGGCGTGGTTGGCCCGTTCGTCGGCACCGACCGTCAACGTACGCTCGATCTGCTCGGTGGTGACGACCTCGGCGAAGATCCGCTGGTTGCGTGCTCGGTTGTAGTGGTTGTCGGCGGCCCACTTGGACTTGCGCGCTGCCCGGGTCTCGGTCAGCCACTGGTGCTCCGCGTCAGCAACAATGGACGACCCATCGGAAAAGGTGACCTCGTAGCACGGCCGCCCCTCCATGACCTCGGTCGCCGCGACAACTCGCGTTGGGTGGCCGTCGGCTGCGTACAAGAAGTCTCCAACCTGCACCTCGCCCATCGTCGTCCACCCGTAAGGCGTCGCAAGCGGGGTGTCGAGCGCGAGTGCCTTGCCCATAGCCGGACGAGCCGCGACGATGATCATCTGCCCGCCGTGGAAGCCGTTGGTGAGCTCGTCGAAGTCGGCGAATCCGGTGGGGACGCCGTAGAGGCCGGCCTCGCGGTTGGAGATCGCCTCGATCTCGTCGAGGACGCCGTCCATGATGTCGGCGAGCGGGGAGTAGTCCTCACCGGAGCGCTTGTCGGTGAGCTTGAAGACCTCGGCCTGGGCCTCGTCGACGATGTTGTCGACCTCGCCCTCGCCGGCGTAGCCGATCTGCACGATCTTGGTGCCGGCCTCGACCAGGCGGCGCAGGACCGACTTCTCGCGGACGATCTCGCCGTAGTAACCGGCGTTGGCGGCGATCGGGACGTTGGAGGCGAGCGTGTGCAGGTAAGGGGCGCCACCGATGCGCTCCAGCTCAGCCTTGCGGCGCAGCTCGTCGGCGACGGTGACCATGTCGGCGGGCTCGCCGCGACCGTAGAGGTCGATGATCGCGTCGTAGATGGTCTCGTGCGTGGGGCGGTAGAAATCGGTGCCGCGCAGCGTCTCGGAGACGTCGGCGATGGCGTCCTTCGAGATCAGCATCGAACCGAGGACGGCCTGCTCGGCGGCCATGTCCTGCGGTGGCGTGCGGTCGTTGACCGCGCGCGGGGCGTTGCCCGGTTCGTACGCCGCGGGGCCGTCGCCCCACTCCTCGAACGGCGGCTCCGGGAAGTCGCCCGGACCGCCCATCGAGCCGGTCTCAGTGACGCTCATTCCCTTGCCCCTCCGTGGTCTGCGGTTCGTCGCGGCGTGATCTCGGTCGATTCGGTCCCACGCTAGAGGTGGGCACCGACAGTTCTGCTTGCGCAGTCCTGGGCCGACCCTCGACGACACCTCAAGTCTCTGCGACCTTACGTCGCATCCCACATCGGCGACAGCAGGTTATCCACAGGCCCTGGGGATAACCGGGGGATAGCGGTGGACGACACCCTGGTCAATGTGAACAGCCTGGGGAACTGCCTGTGCATAACTAGGGTCACCCGATTGGTAAAGCACCTCTGACCTGGGACTTTGTTGTCCATAGGTTGTGGACGAAAGAAAGTCGGCAGCCCATCGGGATTCATCGCCGAGATCGTCGTACCCCCTTGGGCGTTTTGTCGACATAGCGCCGCAACGACGTTTTCCACAGGTTTTCCACCTGCCCTGAACAACGCCCCGCGCCGACGGTGTTTAACCTTGAGACCGTGACGAGCCGGGCGGATGCGAAGAGCTACTCGAAGACCGACCGCCGAGGTCTCGACAAGGAGATCTGGCGGCTCGCGATCCCCGCCTTTCTGGCCCTCGTCGCCGAGCCGCTCTTCCTGCTGGCGGACTCCGCGATCGTCGGCCACCTCGGCACCCGCGAGCTCGCCGGCCTCGGTGTCGCGGGCGTCGTGCTCCAGACGATCGTCGGGCTCTGCGTCTTCCTCGCGTACGGCACCACAGCATCGGTCGCCCGCCGCATCGGCGCCGGCGACACCGCCGGTGCGCTCCGGCAGGGCATCGACGGGATCTGGCTCGCAGTCATCATCGGGGTCGTCGTCACGATCCCGGTGATGGTCCTGGCCGAGCCGCTCAGCCGGGCGGTCGGAGCGGGCGACGAGGTGGTCGGCCCGGCGACCACCTACCTCCGGATCGCCGTCCTCGGCGTGACACCGCTGTTGATGATGCTCGCGGCCACCGGCGTGCTCCGTGGGCTGCAGGACACCAAGACCCCGCTGGTCGCGGCGGTCGTGGCCAACGTACTCAACATCGTGCTCAACCTCGCCCTCGTCTACGGCGCCGGGCTCGGCATCGCCGGTTCGGCGATCGGCTCGGTGATCGCGCAGGTCCTGGCGGCCGGGATGCTGACGTACGTCGTGGTGCGGGCCGCCCGCGGCCAAGGCGTGCCGCTGCGCCCGGATGCGCCCGGGATCCGGGCCTCCGCGCGGGCCGGGGTGGCCCTCGTGGTCCGAACGCTGACGCTGCGCATGGCGCTGCTGGTCACGACGTACGCCGTCACCCACCTCGCCGTCGGCGACCAGGCCGTCGCCCTGGCGACCCACCAGATCGCCTTCACGCTGTGGACGTTCCTGGCGTTCGTGCTCGATGCGATCGCGATCGCCGCACAGGCGCTGACCGGGCGGTCGCTGGGGGCCGGCGACACCCGGGAGACCCGGGCCATCACGGCCCGGATGGTGTGGTGGGGCGTTGTGATCGGGGTCGCGGCCGGCGTACTCCTGGCTGCTCTCTCCCCGTTCCTCGGCGCCCTCTTCACCCAAGACCAGGCGGTGCGGGAACTGTTGGTGCCGGTGGTGATCGTGGCGGCGATCGCGCAGCCGATCGCGGGCGTCGTCTTCGTGCTCGACGGGGTGCTCATCGGTGCCGGCGACGGGCGGTATCTGGCCTGGGGTGGGGTCTGGACCCTCGTCGCCTATGTCCCGCTCGTCGCGCTGGCGGTCGCCCTCGGCGGTGGGCTGGCGTGGGTGTGGATCACCTTCGCGGTCGGCTTCATGGGCGCCCGCTTCGTGGTGCTGACGCTCCGTGCACGCAGCGACCGCTGGCTGGTCACCGGCGCCTGAGCCCGGTCTCCAGGCATCGGTCCCGCATACTCACTTGTGCCCAGCCCGGGCGCACGCCATGGTCATCCCATGGCGACCGACCCGAAGACCACCTTGAAGAAGTACATCGACGCCCGCCGCGAGGCGCTGATCTCCAAGGTCGAGGGCCTCTCGGAGCGGGAGGCGCGGCTGCCGCGTACACCGACGGGCACCAGTCTTCTCGGCATCATCAAGCATGTCACCGGGGTCGAGGCCGTCTATCTCGGGGCGACGTTCGGGCGTCCGTACCCGCATCCCGAGGAGCTGATCTCGGACGAGCAGTTCGACGTCGACCCGCAAGCGGACTGGTACGCCACCGAGGACGAGACGATCGAGGGCATCATCGACCTCTACCGCCGGGTCATCGCCCACGGTGACGAGACGATCGAGGCACTGTCTCTGGACGCCATCGGGCATGTGCCGCACTGGGGCAACGAGGAAGTCACCCTGCACCAGATGCTGGTGCACCTCTTCGCCGATCTCGCCGGTCACGGCGGACAGGCCGACATCCTTCGCGAAGAGGCCGACGGCGCCGTCGGCTGGCGCAAGTCGGGCGACAACATCCCGTCGGAGTACGACTGGCCGGCGTACGTCGCCAAGCTGACCGACATCGCGAACAAATTCTGAAACGAACAGGCCCGCCTCCCGGAGGAGGCGGGCCTGTGTGGAATCCCTAGATCAAGCGGGGACCACGTTGAGGGCCAGCTTGGCGGACACCTCGTCGTGGAGCTTGACGGAGACCTCGTGAGCACCGAGCGCCTTGATCGGGTTGCCCAGCGCGATGGTGCGCTTGTCGATCGACTCGCCGGTGGTCTCCGAGACCGCGGAGGCGATGTCGGCGGCGGTGACGGCGCCGTAGAGGCGGCCGTCCTTGCCGGAGCGGACCTTCACGTTGACCGTGTTGGCCTCGAGCTTGCCCTTGATCTCGGCGGCGTGAGCCTCGTCGCGCACGGAGCGAGCCGAGCGCGCAGCCTTGATCGAGTCGGCCTGCGACTCGGCGCCGCGGCTCCAACGGATGGCGTCGCCACGCGGGATCAGGTAGTTGCGGGCGTAGCCGTCCTTGACCTCGACGACGTCACCGGCGGAACCCAGCCCGGTGACCTCCTGCTGAAGGATGATCTTGGTAGCCATGTCGATCCTCCTCAGCGACCGGTGGAGGTGTAGGGCAGCAGAGCAACCTCGCGCGCGTTCTTGACGGCGATGGCCACGTCGCGCTGGTGCTGGACGCAGTTGCCGGTCACGCGACGGGCGCGGATCTTGCCGCGGTCGGAGATGAACTTACGGAGGAGGGTGGCGTCCTTGTAGTCGACACCGGTCGCCTTCTCCTTGCAGAACTGGCAAACCTTCTTCTTAGGCTTGCGAATCACTGCCTTGGCCATTGTGGTGCTTCCTTTCTAGAAGCCCGGCCCCAGCCGCGGAGCGGCATATGGGTTGAGTACCGGAATGGTTGAGGGATTCGGAATGTGGATCTGTTGATCAGAAGGGAGGCTCGTCGTTGCCCACGCCCGGGGCCGCCCACGGGTCGTTGGCCGGCGCGCCGCCGCCCGCGTTGGCGGGCTGCTGCGGAGCCGGCGAGGCCCACGGGTCGTTGCCACCGGCCGGAGCCTGCTGGCCACCGCCCTGGGGGCCGCCGTAGCCGCCACCCTGGTTGTAGCCACCGCCGCCGCCTTGGTTGTAACCGCCGCCGCCACCACCCTGGCCGCCGGACTGGCGGCTGGCCTTGGTGACCTTGGCGGTCGCGTAGCGGAGCGAGGGACCGATCTCGTCGCACTCGAGCTCGAAGACAGTGCGCTTCTCGCCCTCACGCGTCTCGTAGGACCTCGACTTCAGGCGACCCTGAGCGACGACACGCATGCCGCGCTGCAGGGACTCGGCGACGTTCTCAGCAGCCTGGCGCCAGATCGAGCAGCGCAGGAAGAGGGTCTCCCCGTCCTCCCACGCGTTGGTCTGGCGGTTGAAGCTGCTGGGCGTCGAAGCAATCGTGAAGTTGGCAACGGCTGCACCGGACGGCGTGAAGCGAAGCTCCGGGTCGTCGGTGAGGTTGCCGATCACGGTGATGACGGTGTCGCCTGCCATGAGATCTCCCTTGAGTCTGATCTGGGTGTCGGTATCGGTTCAGGAGTTCCAAATAAATTTCGAACTGGCCGTATGGGTCCAAACATAGGACCCGGCACCGACAATTACCGACGGTGACATCCGCGTCACTTGGACGGACGGATGACCTTCGTACGCAGGATCTGCTCGTTGAGGCCAAACTGGCGGTCGAGCTCCAGAACGGTCTTGGGCTCGGCGGTCAGGTTGACGACGGCGTAGATGCCCTCGGCGTTCTTGTTGACCTCATAGGCCAGACGACGGCGTCCCCAGACGTCAACGTTCTCGACGGTGCCACCATCAGTGGTGACGACCTTCAGGAACTTGTCAAGGGTCGGGGCGACGGTGCGCTCATCGAGGCTGGGCTCGAGGATCACCATTACTTCATAGGCGCGCATAGCGTTCTCCACCTCCTACGGACTCGGCGGCCATGGTCTCTCCATGGCAGGAGGGCTGATGCGATGTCCCATCTCCATCTGTGGAGAGGGACGAGTCAGGGTATCAACCAGCGGTTTCCGTGGCCGAATCCACGGCCTCGACCGTGAACGGCACCGTGATCACCTCGCCGTCACCGAGCCGGAACTGGGCCCAGAGGCGGTAGAGACCGGCCTTCGGTACGTCCAGGTGCAGCCCGAGCTCGGGCCCGAAAGTCGCACCGGGAACCGCCAGCTCGGCACCTTCGGCGTGACCGTGAACGAACGTCCCGCCGTCCGCGCTCATCACCACGACGTGACCGGCAGCGCCGAGATACGGTTGTAGATCGTCGACAATCTTTCCGGTGCTGTCCTCGAACCGGCTGTACTCGAACCTAAAGTGCAGGTCGCTCTCCTGGTCGGCGACCGGCGTGCCCTCAAGCGTGACGGTGAGATTGCCGACAGTCGACGATCTCGGGCTCGCCTCCAGCGGGACGGCCGGGGGCTGCGTACCTTCGACGGTGAGCTGCTGCCGGTCGAGCACGTCGGCCATGTCGGCCCGGCGGCGGAACTCGGTGTCGACGCGGTAGGTGCCGCCGGCGGGGAAGGTCACGTCGGTCTCGAGCTCGCCCGGACGACCGGTCGGCTCGGCGTGGAGGTGGCGGAACCAGGAGAGGTCCTGGCTGGTCACGATGACGTGCATCCAGGCCTGGTGGGTGCGGCCGAGATCGGTCACCGGGTCACCGGTCGCGGCGTCCGTGACAAGGAACCGGAGCCCGCCCTCCCGCCGCGTGATCGCCACGTCGATGCCCGACTCGGCGGAGGCGACGGGGGCGATGTCGACCTCGTGCATCTCAGTCATCGACGGCCGCATCGGGCTCATCCCCTGCGCCCACTCCAGGATGCCGTTCATCCCGCGCTGCGCCGGCTCCGTGCGCGACAGGTACGTCAGGCCGGCCCCGATCGAGATCGCGATCACAGCGGTGACCAGGAGATATCCGCCGTCGCGGGCCTTGGTGAGGAAGCCGCGACCGGCGTACGCCTCTGGCGTCTCCGGCCGGCGGAAGCCGCGCAGGCGCAGCGCGTTGGTGACGACGCTGACCGAGCTCATCGCCATCGCGGCACCAGCGAGGACCGGGTCGAGAAGGGCGAGCGCGGCGACGGGGATGAGGAGCACGTTGTAGGCGAACGCCCAGAACAGGCCCTGCTTGATCGTCGCGACGGTGCGGCGGGAGAGCGCCAGCGCGGTGACCACACCGCGGAGATCGCCGCCGACCAGGGTGATGTCAGAGGCGGCCAGGGCGACGTCGGTGCCCGTGCCGATCGCGATCCCGACGTCGGCCTGGGCCAGCGCCGGGGCGTCGTTGATGCCGTCGCCGACCATCGCGACGACCTTGCCCTCGTCCTGGAGCTGCTGGATCCGGGCGAGCTTCTGCTCGGGCAGCAGGCCGCCGGCGGCGTGGCGTACGCCGACCTCGTCGGCCACCCTCGCCACCGTCGCGTCCGCGTCGCCGCTGAGGATGTGCACCTCGACGCCCGAGTCCTCGAGCAGGCGCACCGTCTCCCTGGCCTCGTCGCGGATCTGGTCCGCGACCCGGATCGACCCGGCGTACGCACCGTCGACCGCGATCAGGACGGAGCCGTTGTCGGTGGCGTCGACGCCCTCCTCGGCCAGCATCGCCGCGTTGCCGACGACGACCCGGCGGCCGTCGACGTACGCACTGATCCCGCGGCCCGGGTGGGCCTCGAACGCCGAGACCTCCACGTCCACGGCGTCGGCTGACGCCTCGGCACGCGCTCGGAGCGCGGTGGCAAGAGGATGGTCGCTGCCGGTCTCGGCTGCGGCGGCGATCCGGACCAGCTCGTCACGAGTCCAGTCCGGAGCCGGGGTGATGTCGGAGACCTCGGGCTTGCCGTGGGTGATCGTGCCGGTCTTGTCGAAGACGATGGCGGTGACGGAGCGGGCACGCTCCAAGGTCTCGCCCGAGCCGACCAGTACGCCGAGCTCGGCCGCGCGGCCGGCGCCGACCATGACGGCGGCGGGCGTGGCCAGGCCCAGGGCGCACGGGCAGGCGATGATGAGGACCGCGATGGCCGCGGTGACGGCGCTGGTCAGGCGCTCGGCGTCGGGGCCGAGGACCAGCCAGCCGATGAAGGTCAGCGCTGCGACGACTAGGACGGCGGGCACGAACACCGCCGAGACCCGGTCGGCCAGGCGCTGCAGCTTGGTGCCGGAGCCCTGGGCCGACTCGACCATCGTGATGATCTGCGCCAGCGTGGTCTCGGAGCCGACCGCTGTCGCCTCGAACTCGAACGAGCCGGTCTGGTTGATCGTCGCGCCGATGACGATGTCGCCCTCGGCCTTCCGCACCGGGTCGCTCTCACCGGTGAGCATGGACTCGTCGACGTAGGACGCCCCGGCGACGATGCGGCCATCGACCGGGATCTTCTCCCCGGTGCGTACGCGGATCCGGTCGTTGACCTGCAGGTTCGCAACCGGGACCGTGGCGTCGCGACCGTTTCGCACGACCGTGGCCGTCTCGGGCATGAGGCCGACGAGGGCCTTGACCGCATCTGCCGTTCGCGACTTGGCTCGGGCCTCGAGCCAGCGCCCCATCAGCACCAGCGCGACGATGACCAGGGCGGTCTCGAAGTAGAGGTGAAGCGGCAGGCCCCACGCCTCGGCCTGCCCCATCCACAGGGTCACGAAGGCGCTGTAGGCGAAGGCGATGCCGGTGCCGAGCGTGACCAGGGTGTTCATGTCGACCGACCCGTGGCGTGCGCCTCGGACCGCCGCGACGTAGATGTCCCGGCCCGCCCACCACTGCGTGACCGCGGCGACCACGAGCACGATCGACATGACCGGCTCCATGGCGTCGACGGGAAGCGGGACGTACATCAACGCCATCAGGCCGAGCCCCACCGCCAGAGCCGTGACCCACCGCCGCTTGAGCTGGACGAGCTCTGTCTCGCGGCGTACGTCCCGATCGTCCTCTGCCTGAGGCGCCTGCGGATTGTCGACAGTCGACGATCGCAAGACGGCCTGGTAGCCCGCCTTCTCGATGGCGGCGCTGATCTCGGCGAGGTCGGTGCGGGTGGGATCGAAGTGCACGAGGGCGGACTCGGTGGCGAGGTTGACGTTGGCGTCCTCGACACCCTCGACGCGGCTGATGGCCTTGGTGACACGGCGCACGCAGCTCGCGCAGGTCATGCCCTCGATCTCGAGCTGCTGCTCGGTCGGGTTCGCGGCGGTGGGGGTCATCATGATCAGGCCAGCGAGTAGCCGGCCTCCTCGACGGCCGTCCGAATGGCGTCGTCCGAGATCGGCTCAGCGGCGGTGACGGTGACGTTGCCCGAGGCGAGATCGACGTCGACGTTGCTCACGCCGGCGATCTCGGTGACCTCTTCGGTGACGGAGGAGGCGCAGTGTCCGCAGGTCATACCGACGACAGTGAAGTTCTGGGTGCTCATGAGAATCTCTCTGGGTTGTTGGATTGTTGACAATCAGGACCGGACGAGGCGAGCGATGGCGGCAGAGGCCTCGGCGAGCTTCTCGTCGGCCTCGGCGCCACCGTTCTGGACCGCACCGGCGACGCAGTGACCGAGGTGCTCGTCGAGCAGTCCGAGAGCGACCGCCTGGAGCGCCTTGGTCGAGGCGGAGACCTGGGTGAGGATGTCGATGCAGTAGGCCTCGTCCTCGACCATCCGCTGCAACCCGCGCACCTGACCTTCGATGCGCTTGAGGCGCTTGAGATAGGCCTCCTTGTTCTTGTTGTGGAGGTATCCGTGATCCGCGTGGCCTTCGTGCCCGGTGTGCTCGTCCATGCGGCTACCATACCCCCGTATGGTATAAAGTCAAGCCGAAGGATGTCGGTGCAGCGTCCTAGACTGGGCCCATGGTTGTTGCGATCGGTGCCCACGTAGACCAGACCGACCCCGTCGCCGAGGCGACCGCGCGCGGCGCGAGCCTGGTGCAGTTCTTCCTGGGCGATCCCCAGTCCTACAAGGGCCCGGTGGTGACGTACGCCGACGGCGCGGCAGCGCTCAAGGCCCGCGCCGAGGAGCAGGGTGTCGATCTCTACGTCCACGCGCCCTACATCATCAATGTCGCCACAACGAACAACCGGATCCGGATCCCGAGCCGCAAGCTCCTCCAGCAGCACATGGACACCGCGGCAGAGGTCGGCGCCAAGGGCCTGATCGTCCACGGCGGTCACGTCAACAAGGACGACGACCCGGCGAAGGGCTTCGACAACTGGCGCAAGGCGATCGAGGCGACCGACATCAAGGTCCCGCTCCTGATCGAGAACACCGCCGGCGGAGACAACGCGATGGCGCGCTACCTCGACCGGATCGCCGGCGTCTGGGAAGCCATCTCCACCGCCGAAGGCGCAGAGAACGTCGGCTTCTGCCTCGACACCTGCCACGCCCACGCCGGCGGCAACCCGCTCGAGACAGTGGTCGAGGACGTCCGCAAGATCACCGGCCGCATCGACCTGGTCCACTGCAACGACTCCCGCGACGAGTTCGACTCCGGCGCCGACCGCCACGCCAACTTCGGCGCCGGCCGCATCGACCCCGACCTGCTCGCCGGCGTGGTCCGCGACGCCGGCGCGCCGGTGATCTGCGAGACCCCGGGCGGCGCCGCAGAGCACGCGAGCGACTTCGCCTGGCTCCGCGACCGTCTCTGACCGATTCTCACCGAATCTTCACTTCTGTCAGCCGAGTCTTGAGTTCTGGCGGACGAATCCGCACGTTGGCCCGCCAGAACCGAAGATTCGTTCGCCACAACTGCGGTTTCCCTCGTCAAAGGTGAAGATTCGGCTGAGAATTGGACCGCCCAGCGGGACCGTCGGCTATGACCCAACAGGGCCATTGACATATCGTCCTCCGAATGAGTTCGAACTGGCGCGCCGATGTTCAGGGTCTCCGTGCCGTCGCTGTCGGTCTGGTGATCGCAGGACACGCGGGGCTCTCAGGGTTCGAGGGAGGGTTCGTCGGAGTCGACGTCTTCTTCGTCCTGTCCGGGTTCCTGATCACCACTCTGCTGCTGCGTGAGACCGACCGCAGCGGCACGGTCAGTATCAGCCAGTTCTACGCCCGCCGCGCCCGCCGGATCCTGCCGGCGGCGACCGCGACGATGGTGGTCGTACTCACCTACAGCGCGATCGTCCTGCCTCAGACCCGCACTGACCAGATCGCGGGCGACGCCGGCTGGGCGGCGGTCTTCCTTGCCAACGTGCACTTCGCCAAGGAGGCCGTCGACTACTTCAACAACGCCGCGCCCTCCCCGTTCCAGCACTATTGGTCGCTCTCGGTCGAGGAGCAGTTCTACGTCGTCTGGCCGCTGCTGGTGCTCGCCGTCGCCCTCTGGATCCCGAAGCACCACCGCCGTCGCGCGATCACCGCGCTCGCCGCGCTCGTTGCCGTGGTCAGCCTCGCCTGGTCGCTGCACGCCACCGCCGCAGACCCGACGACGGCCTACTTCTCCACCCCCGCCCGGGCGTTCGAGCTCGCCGCGGGCGCGCTGCTCGCCTGCCTCGCGGGCCGTCTGCAGGTCGCGACGAGCTCGACGCGGAATGGTCGTCTCGCCGCGGCAGCCCTCGGCATCGCCGGCGTCGGCACCCTCGTCTACGCCACCGCCAACTTCAGCGAGGCGACCCACTTCCCGGGCTGGCACGCCCTGGTCCCGGTCCTCGCCACGGTCGCGCTCCTGGTCGCCGGGCCCGCCACCCCGACCGGCTGGCTGCTCTCGAAGCAGCCGCTGCGCTACCTGGGTGACATCTCGTTCAGCCTCTACCTGTGGCACTGGCCGATCCTGATCCTCGCCCCCGAGGCGATCCCCGGCGGCGGCGTACGCCAGCTGCTGATCATGCTGGCGCTGATCCTGGCCGCCTCCGCGGCGAGCTACCACTGGATCGAGATGCCCTTCCAGCGCCACAAGGTCCCTCATCTCACCAAGGGCCGCCGCGCGCTCGCCCTCTGGCCAGCCGCCGCTGCCCTCGCCCTCGTCGCGGGCACGAGCTCGCAGGCGTACGCCGGCTATCAGGTCGACGTCGCCAAGGCCAACGCCGAGGAGTGGTTCCAGGAGAACCCCGACGTCCTCGAGACCGACGACAAGCCGGTGACCGGCGTACTGAAGACCACCGTCGAGGCCGCCGAGGAGGGTGCTCCGCTGCCGCCCGAGGTCGAGTTCGACGCCACCGACTCGTGGGCCGAGCGCGGCGGCTACTGCTACGCGGGCTACGGCGAGACCAAGCTCGACGGCGACTGCGTCTACGGCGACGGCAAGGCCGACCGCACCGTGGCCGTCGTCGGCGACTCCCACATCGGGATGTGGCTGCCGGCCCTCGACACCCTCGCCGAGCGCCAGCACGTGAAGCTGATCCCGTTCGTGAAGCTCGGTTGCGCCGCGTACGGCGTGAAGCAGAAGTCCTCGAAGATGACCGTCGAGGAGTGCGAGGACTTCCGGGAGTGGACCAACGAGCAGATCACCGAGCTCAATCCGGACACGATCGTCGTCGGCGCCCGCGGCATGCTCGACATGGAGGAGCGCGACGGCGTCTCGACCGAGGAGCAGTGGCGTGAGGGCGTACGCGACGGTGTCGACGACTTCGAGAAGATCACTCCCGACGTACGCGTCTTCGCCGATGTCCCCTCCGTCGACAACGACCCCGGCGAGTGCCTCTCCGACGCCCGCAACCTCCTGGAGGACTGCGTCGTGAAGGCCGACGGCACCGAGGTCGACTCCAACGAGGTGACCCAGGAAGCGCTCGCGGACACCGAGGCGGCGTACGTCGACATCGTCGACCTCGTCTGCACCGAGCGCTGCCCGCTCGTCGTCGGCGACGTCGTCACCTACTACGACGACTCCCACATCACCGCGACCTGGGTCGACCGGGTCACCCCAGCCCTCGGGAAGCGCCTCGGTCGTCTCGACCGTTCCGCCTAGAACCGGCCACCGGTGGTCGAGCCTGTCGAGACCCGCTCCCCAACCATCCCGTTCCGCCTAGAACCAGCCACCCGGTGGTCGAGCCTGTCGAGACCCGCCGCTCAACCAAGCTGTTCCGCCTAGAACACATTCCAGTTCTGCACCCGCTCAACCATTGCCGTGGCGGTGCCGGAGCGGGAGAATCGAAGGTCGCCGGGCGGGGCAGTCAATCCCCTCACCGCCCCGCCCGGCCCACGTCCCAGCCGCCCGGCGCCGGTTGGGCATCCCCCTAGTGCCCAACCCGCGCTGCGGCCCCGAAACCGCCTGCCTCCCCCAAGGCGGCGGCGCCAGCGTCCGAACCGAATTCCCCCGAATCTCGGTCCGGACAGTCCCAAGGAGTACGCAGCAGACCTGCTGATACAAGGTCTTCGAGAATTTCTTCCCGCCGTGCTCAGGCCGCCCGTCAGCACCACCGGGCAGCCCAACGCGAGTTGCCTCGTTCCCCTCCCGGGTGCTGCGCGACGCCACTAGCCTGCTACGCATGCCCGGCCCAGGAATGCTCACGCTGATGGTGCTGCCAGCAGTCATCGGCCTCATCATCGTCGCCCGCCCGAACGTCGCGACCTCTCTGACGAGCCTGCGCGGGAAGTGGCTGATCGTTCTTGTCGCTGCGCTGGAGTTCATGCACGTGGAGGGGTTGTGGCCAGGTTGGGTCGAAGCGAACGCCGAACGGCGGGCATATTCGGTCCTCGTCGTGGTCATAGCAATCGCGTTCTGCTGGCTGAATCGCTCGCTCTGGTCTCATCGCTCTGGCCGGTGGGCCTTGTCTCTCATTCCGCTCGGGACCGTGTCGAACTCAGTGCCGATCGCTGTCCTGGGAGCGATGCCGTACAGCGTCTCGGGTGCACGCGCGGCCGGTTACTCTAGCGCTGAGTTGGCGACCGACGCGTCGGGCTACATCCGACTCGACGACGTTTCGCAACTCTGGATCCCACTCGCCGACCTCATCCCTGTCCCCGTGCTGATGAAGGTCCTCAGCATCGGCGACCTGCTCCTCTTTCCCGGTCTAGCGCTCCTGATTGTCGCCTGCTTCCAGCCGAGCGCGTCGGACCGTTCTGTCAGCGATGCCCGGACGAACGGCTCCGCCCAGCCGTCGGCGTGATTGCGCCGACTTCGCCTCTACCCCACGAGAGGAGGAGCAGATGAGCACGAATGAGCTCAAGGCACGCGCCTACCTGGCGGCGACCACCACCGTCACCACGGCGCTGGCGATCTACGCTTTCGCCGCGCCACACAACAAGCCCAATTAGGGCATCGGAGCGGGTGGGCGGGAGTTCAATAGGTCCTCGCCCACCCGACACCGAGGCTCGTAGGCTGACCTACGAAAAGCAGACGAAGGGGGCCGGCGGAGCGTCCGTGGTCGCGGCGGGGAGGGACTCGGCGAGGGCCTCGGCGGGGGCCAAGCCCTTCGCGAGGGCACCGTGGAGACTGCTGAACACCTCATACGCGGCATCGTCGGCCACCACCGCGGGTGAGGCGATTACGGCGCGGGCGCCGGCGTGGAGCCAGGCTCCAACGAGACCGATCAACTCCTCGCCCCAGCGGATGGTGGATCGTCCGACCTCGCAGGCAGAGAGGAGCACGACGTCGGGGACGGCGGAGAGGCCGTCGATGTCGTAGCCGTACCAGGTCCCGTCGGCGAGCTCGAGCCCGGAGAAGAGCGGGTTGTCGGCGGAGTGGTGGCCGTGCGCGGCGAGATGGAGTACGTCGACCTCTGCCGCCAACGCGGAAACGGCGGTCGCGGTGGCTTCGCTACCGGTGAGCGTGCGCACGTCGGACCAGGCGGTGGCGCTCTTGGCCACTTCGTCGGCAGCCCGCATGACGCGCGGCCCGGCGACGAACCCGGCGGACACCGTACGCAGCGGGGTGTCGGCGCGGCTCAGCCAGGCGGTAGCGCTCTGGGCGACCGTCACCGGTCGGCCGCTGAAGCCGGACAGCAGGGTCCAAGGCACCGCAGCCAGGACGGCCGAGGGAGTCAGGACGACCGGCCGGTCGCCGATCCGCTCGAGGATCGGAGTGACGAGCAGGTCGGAGAGCTGCTGGAGCCGGGCGGCCAGGTCGCCAC
This sequence comes from Nocardioides sp. NPDC058538, assembly GCF_042719275.1. Classification (NCBI taxonomy): domain Bacteria; kingdom Bacillati; phylum Actinomycetota; class Actinomycetes; order Propionibacteriales; family Nocardioidaceae; genus Nocardioides; species Nocardioides sp. NPDC058538. The sequence goes on from NZ_JBHXNY010000009.1 coordinate 46,308, forward strand.
GTACGGCAACGCCGAGCGGGCCCGGAAGATCGGTCGCGGCGACGTCGAGATCCGGCAGCAGACCACCCAGGAGTGTTCCGAGCGCGGCCTGGTCACCGAGGTCGACCCGAGTGGCGACGTCGTCGGTCGCGACGACGGCGACAAGGCGGCCGGCAGCGACGACATAGGCGACGAGCGCATGCCCACCGATGCGTTCATGCAGGTCAGGGAGGGATATTGGGTCCGAGACCTGGCCGGACCCCTTGACCCGCCAGGCACGCTGTCGGATCTGCTCACGCAGCTCGGCCTCACGCTCCGGGGTCACGTCGCCGCGGAGCTCCGCCAGGTCGGCGGCGAGTTGGGGATCGGACGGTGGCCGCACCGGCTGAACCCGCGAGGCCAGCATCCGGGAACGCTCCGACCACTCGAAGAGCACATCGGCCTCGCCTGACTCGACGGCCAGTTCCAGGCCACGCCTGGCCAGTGTGCGGCCGTGTCCGGAGACATTGGTCTGCAGGTCCAGGCTGCCGAAGGAACTCTGCCACAGGTGGAAGTCGTCGAGTCCCGACCTGAGCTCGCGAAGGCCAGCGCCGGCTCGGCCGGCGGCCACCGCCAACTCGGCTCGAAGCTCACGCTCCAGCAGGCGGATGTCGATGGGCGCTTCGGGCGGAACTGGACCGATGACCCTGCCGCTCGCTGGCCTCGTCGGCAGACCGGCGTTCTCCGCCGACCGGATGCGCGCCAACCGAGCCTGCATGCGCACCCGAAGAGCCGGCCAGCTCAGGCCCTGCTCCTCGAGCGGACCTGCCAGCGCCTCGCCCTCCTCGCTCGGATCTTGGCCTGCCGTGACGGCCGCCTCGAACGCCACCGCCCGAGCCCGCAGCGCCAGCCCTGTCGCCCGCGCCTCCTCGAACCAGCCCAGCGCCGAGCGCGCCACCCGCTCCGCCTCCGCCGGATCAGTTGCAAGCAGATGCGACGCCAGCGCCAGTTCTGCCTCCCCCTGCCGTTGGCGCTGCTTCTTGGAACCGTATGCCTCGGCAGCCTGCCGTAGCATCTCCCCGCCCTGCCGCGTCAGGCCAGCCGCCATCAGCACCTCGGCCCGATCGGCGTCGCACACCGCCTTGATCAACGGGCCAGCGAATGCCTGAACCTCGTATGACGATTCCATCAGGGCAAGAGCCCCGACCAAGTCGCCAGACAGAAACAACGCATACGCCCGGTTGTGGTCGGCTTGCGCGGCCGCAACGGGCTCGCCCGAAGATCGGTACTGCGCTGCTGCAGCCTCGAAGTCTTGGGCCGCATTCACGGTGTCGTGACGATCGAGGTGAACCGTACCTCGATTGAGGTAAGCCTTGGCCAGGTCGAGGGGGAGACCGTCCAGCGATGAAATGGCTGCGCCGAACGTCTCCAACGCCTCGGCGGCGCGACCGGCGCGGCGCAGGAGCAGCGCACGTTGCGCGAGAAGCACGCCTCGGGTGGAGCCCTCTACGCCGAACTCCAGAGCTCGATCGTTCTTGTCCAGCGCTACGTTCAAGTTGGAGTCGTCGGCTTCGAGATATGCCAACGATGACTCGATCCGGGCGAGGACCGCAGGGGCAGTCGCGAGGCTCAGGGCTCGCCCCAACAGCGCCCTCGCGCTGTCGAGATCGCCTGACCTGAGCGCCGCGACTCCCTGCTTGTGCAGTTCGTCCGGACCGTCGTTAGTCATTGCTTGAGCGTAGTGAGCACTTCGATGGCAGCCCAGGCGCGATCGACGTCCTGCGAGACATCCCCGGGATCGCCGTTGTCGAAGAGGTGCTGGGCAATTCGTCCAGCGAGCAACGGTGCCGCAAACGATGTCCCGCTCCAAGTGCCGAATCCGCCACCGAAGTCGTCAGGATCCAACGTCTCCCGCTTTCGGCCAGCGAATTCAGAGGCGACTCTAGCTTGGTAACCCCCGTCGAAACCGGTGGGGAACGTGCTCACGACGCCAGCGCCGATCTCATACGCACGGACCCAAGGCCCGGCGTTGCTGAAGATCGCGTCCGTTCCATTTGGGTTCAGGGCTCCTACGGAGACGATCGGCAACGCCTTATCCGACGCCGAACAAGGGCCCTCGCCCTCGCTCCAGGGCGCAAACGCTGCCGGAAAATTCGGCCGTGCTGTCGAGTCGTTGCCAGCCGAGCAAACGACAAGCGTCCCGTTCGCCGCGAGATCGGCAAGAATCTCGTGAAGCATCGGATCGAAGAGCGCGTCCTCCGGGGTCTCGTGGTAGTAACCGATCGACAGGCTGAGCACGTCGATCCGTCGCCCGCGCGGATCCCCTTGGCGATAGAGATGCACCAGATCGGCAATCTGAGCGAGGGCCGTCACCCAGTCGTATTCAGCAACGGGGCCGTCTGGCGGAACGATCCGCCACGAATAGATGTCGGCGTTGGGACATGCCTGATGGACCAGTCCTGCGATGAAGGTGCCATGACCCGCCATGGGATCGATCAGGCCGTCCAGTGCACCCACCTGGTCGCCGTCGATCTCAGAGTCCGGAACACTTGACGGCCATCCGATCCGATGGTCGCCGAGGCGTACGTCCCGATCGACGAAGTCGAGCCACGGATGCTGCCCGCATCCCGTGTCGAGGACTGCCACCACCGGGCGTGTTCGGTCTTCGATGTCACCGTCCTCCTGCCGGGCAGGGGCCGACCCGACGTACGCCACCGGTTGACGTCCTCCCGTACCCAACGGGTCGTACCCGGAGTTCGGGTGGGGGTCATTGTGCGGGTGCGGGTCGTTATGAGGATGCGGGTCGTTATGAGGATGCGGGTCGTTGTGAGGCACCGGCACAAGAACGTGCTCCAGGCTCACGCCTCGTGCACCGTCGGCACCCTCTGCGCGAAGAAACTGGAGAAGCGTCCAGGCGTCCGGAGCCGCCACCGCCTTGCCCGGCATCACACCTAGGCTGACCCGCCGGACACCGAATCGGAGGTCAACGGCGTGTGCAGGCTCGGGCTCGGCTTCGACACGCCAATGCAAAGACCGGGCAATGCTCTTGATCCGTCGGAACGTGTCATCGAAGTCCACCGACTTGGAGATCAGGAGTGTCGTCGAGGAGTAGATCGTGGTGCCTGCCGTGACACCGTCCACGGCTACGGCATTGGTCGGGTCGAGTATTCGGGCGTCGGATCCGAACGACACCGACAGTCGGGGCTCACTCTTGGGGTGCACTGTTACTCCTGGATCAGATCTCGAACGTGGGGGTCAGGAAGGCGGCGGAGCCGTCGGCGGGCTCGAAGCGGAGCCTGATGAGGCCGGCGGGCAACGAGGTGAGCTCGAAGCGACCCGAGGCTCCGAGGGTGACGGCGACGATCGGCGTACGGACTTCGTCGGCGCGGATGGCGCGGACGGTCATGGGTGAGCCGGGGACGACCCAGCCGTCGAGGCGGGCGGTGGTGTCGGTGTCGGAGGCGACGCGTACGAGCACGTCGACGCCGGACTGCGCGAAGCGCAGGGTGTAGGCAGAGCGGGCGGAGGCAGGGGCGGCGGAGCGTACTCCGGCCGTCTCGGCACCCGAGGACTCCACCAGGAGCATCAGCTCCAGGTCGAGCCCGAGCCCGGACTCCTCGGCGGCGCCGGCGGCGGCCGCCTGCATCCGGGAGATCAGGCCACCAGGGACCGGATCACCGGCAACATAAGCCTGTCGAACCAGACCCAACAGCTCTTCGCGAGTGGGCTCCTCCGAGCGACCCATCACGACACCCCCTCGTTCTTGAGTGCATCCCGCAGCTTCCCGAGACAGCGGCCGCGGGTGGGGCCGATGCTGCCGATGGGCATCTGGAGCTCTTCGGCCAGGCCGGCGTAGTCGGGCCGGTCGGAGAAGGCGACCACGCGCAGCAGCCGCCGGCACCGCTCCGGCAACGACTCCACGGCCGCCCAGATGAGGGAGTTGCGGTCGCCCTCGACGACCAGCGACTCCGCGGAGCGCTGCGTCGGGACGCGAGACTCGAGCGCCTCGTCCTCCACGGGTACGTCACGCCCGGACCGCTTCGCGACCCGCCAGGCCTCGCGGCGCGTGGTCAGAGTGAGCCAGGCACCGACGGCCGCGGTGTCGAGGATCGAGGAGTGCTTGCGTACGAAGGTGAGCCAGGTGTTCTGGACGACGTCCTCGGCCTGCTCCTGAGTGAGCCGATAGGAGCGCGCGACCTGCCACAGGACCGGGGTCATCGTCGCGACCAGCTCGTCGAGGGCGGCGGAGTCGCCGCTGAGCCAACGGTCGAAGTCGGCCGTGGCCCGGGACCATACGGTCACGGGTGCGTCGGCATGACCGATCCCCCGTGGTACCCGTGTCACAGTCCCCTCCTCGACCGGCGGCCTCCGGATCGGCGGCGCGCCGTTGGGGGGCCAGACGACGCGCGGGCGCGCCATCGTGGTGGTCATAGTTGCTGTCACGACTATAAGGAGGCCCAGGCCCCAGCCGTGATACATCTGGTCGCAGACAATAGCGGCTCAGCGGCCCTGACTCACTAGGGAGCGGCGCGATTGCCCCCGATTGTCCCCACATTGGGGCGGATTCGACCCTACCGCCGGAACGGGTAGCCTTCTGCGGGTGAGTCTCACCGTGCGCCCCATCACCGCTGCGGAGCATCTCGCCTTCATCGAGAAGCAACCCAGCGTGAGCTTCCTCCAGACCCCCTCGTGGGCCCAGGTCAAGACCGAGTGGCGCTCGGAGTCGATCGGATGGTTCGACAGCCTGCAGGGCGGCGCCCTGGTCGGTGCCGCGCTGGTGCTGCACCGGCCGGTCCCGAAGCTGGAGCGGTTCACCCTCGCCTATCTGCCGGAAGGCCCGAGCATCGACTGGTCGGGCGATCTCGCTCCGTGGCTCGAGCCGCTGGCGACGTACCTGAAGAAGAACCACGCCTTCGGCATCCGGATCGGCCCGCCGGTCACGACGGCGACCTGGAGCGCGGCGCAGGTCAAGGACGGCATCGCCGACGACACCGTCCAGCGGCTCAACCAGCTCACCCCGACCCACCGCGACGCTACCGGCGCCCGCGTGGTCAGCCAGCTGCGCGCCGCCGGCTGGAAGCTGCAGAGCCCCGAGGACGGTTTCGGCGCGGGGCAGCCGCAATACAACTTCGTCATCCCGCTGGCCCACGAGGACGGCACCCCGAAGACCGAGGACGAGGTCCTCAAGGGGATGAACCAGCTCTGGCGCCGCAACATCAAGAAGGCTGCCAAGATGGGCGTCGAGGTGACCGTCGCCACCCCCGTCAGCCCGGCGGACGGCGACTTCGAGGGTGACCTGAGCGCCTTCCACGATCTCTATGTCCACACCGCGGCCCGCGACCACTTCACGCCCCGGCAGCGCAGCTACTTCAGCACCATGTTCTGGGCGATGTCGAACGAGGACCCGGAGCGGATCAAGCTCTTCCTGGCGCGGCACGAGGGCGATCTGGTCGCGGCCACGATCATGGTCCGCGTCGGGCAGTACGCCTGGTACTCCTACGGCGCCTCCTCGACCGAGAAGCGAGACGTACGTGGCTCCAACGCCCTCCAGTGGGCGATGATCCAGGACGCCATGGCCGCCGGCGCGACCACCTACGACCTGCGCGGCATCACTCCGACGCTCTCCACCGACGACTCCCACGTGGGGCTGATCCAGTTCAAGGTCGGCACCGGTGGCCAGGCGGTGGAGTACGCCGGCGAGTGGGACCTGCCGCTGAACAAGCCGATCTACACGGCCTTCGATGTCTACATGAAGAGGCGCTAATGCCGCTGAAACTGACCGTTGACGCCGATCGCTGGCGCAAGCACGTCCAGACCTTCGCCGAGGCGACGCCCGGCCTGGTCCCGGTGGCGAAGGGCAACGGCTACGGCCTCACCCTGCGCAAGCTCGCCCACCAGACCGAGTGGCTCACCGGCCTCGGCACCGGCGTCGACACGCTCGCGGTCGGCACCTACAACGAGGTGTGGGAGGTCGCGACCCGGTTCAGCGGATCGATCTACGTGCTGACCCCGTGGCGGCCCTACTCGCCCGAGATCAACCCGGAGATCGCCGACCGGGTCATCCACACGATCAGCCGCCCCGAGGACCTGCCGCTGCTGCTGGAGCGCCAGCCCGGCGCGCGGGTCATCCTCGAGCTGGTCACCTCGATGCGGCGCCACGGGATGACGCCGAGCGACCTGTGGCCGACCGCCGCAGGCGCCCGCGAGCACGCCCGCTTCGAGGGCATCACCATGCACTTCGGCCTCGACGGCGGCTCGCTGGCCGAGGTACGCGCCCAGATGGACGCCGTCGTCGGCGCCGAGGCGAAGACGGTGTGGGTCTCCCACCTGAGCGCCAACGAGCTCGCCCAACTGCGCGCGGCCTACGGCGACATCACCTTCCGGCCCCGCGTCGGCACCGCGCTGTGGCTCGGTGACCGCGGCGCGCTCACCGTGACCGCGACCGTCGAGGACGTGCACCCGCTCGAGCGGGGATACTCCTACGGCTACCGCGGCCGCACCGCGCTGCGCGCCGGTCACCTGGTCGTCGCCTCCGGCGGCACCGCCCACGGGATCGGCCTCGAGGCGCCGCTGGGCGACACCCACCTGCGTTCCCGGGCCCTCGCGGTCGCCCGCGGTGGGCTCGACGCCATGGGGCAGTCGCGCTCGCCGTACACGCTCGACGGCAAGGCGCTCTGGTTCGCCGAGCCGCCGCACATGCAGGAGTCGATGCTCATGCTTCCCTCGGGCGCGCGTGTGCCCGAGGTCGGCGAGGAGCTCGAGGTGCGGGTGCGCTACACCGCGACCTCGTTCGACGAGATCGTCCTGGACTCCTGAGTCTCTGCGCGGGCCTCGGTCCACCGGACCGGGTCGCGCCACGGCTCGTAGATCTCCCGGACCACGACCGCGATCAGATAGACCTCGGCGGCGACCCGGGCGATGATCGCGAACCAGTAGACCGGCTGGTCACCGCCGCTGCTGGCCAGCAGGTCGGCGAGATACCACCAGACCGCGACGAAGTAGAAGAGCTCACCGGCCTGCCAGATGAGCTGGTCACGCCAGCGCGGCACGGCGAGGACGGCCAGCGGCAGCAGCCACAGGACGTACTGCGGTGAATACACCTTGTTGACCAGGAGAAACCCGGCGACGATCAGGAAGCCGAGCTGCGCCAGCCGCGGTGTCTCATGGGCGGTCAGGCCGATGATGAGTACGCCGCTGCACCAGGCGATGAAGAAGCCCCAGGAGACGAGGTTGACCGTCTGTGCCGAGATCGTCGCGTCGGTGGCCTGCTGGACCACGAGCCACAGCGAGCCGAGGTCGGGGCCGCGCTCGGAGTTGAAGCTCCAGAAGACCTTCCACTCCTCGAGGCCGGTGGCCATCGCGGGGAGATTGGCGAGCACCCAGGCGAGGACCGTCGCCAGCGAGGCGACCGCCAGGTCGTAGTAGCGCCGGTGCCGGATGCAGATCACCACGAGCCCGCCGAGCAGGAAGAGTGGGTAGAGCTTGGTCGCGCAGCCGAGCCCGATCAGGATGCCGGTCAGCAGCGGCCGATCGCGAGACCACGCCCACAGCGCGCCGGCGACGAAGACGACAGCCAGCATGTCCCAGTTGATGATCCCGGTCGCCGCCAGCACCGGGGCGAGCGCGAAGGCGGCCGCGTCCCAGGGCCGTCGGCGGTGCGTACGCGCCAGGAACCAGGCGGAGAGCAGCGCCGCGACCGCGAAGCCGATCACGTTGACGATGATGAAGACCCGGATCTCGTGGTGCATGCCGGGCAGACCCCAGAAGCTCGAGGTCTCCACGAGATGGCGCTCGTCCTCGTCCGGGGTGTCGGTCAGCCAGTCGGTGACGTGGGACGTAGCCCAGGCGTAGTAGGAGATGCCGACCGGATACTCCATCACCTGCTGGTAGCGCGCCCGGACCTCGGGATCGGAGGAGTAGGGCCACTCGTGTTCGGCCAGACCCCGGTCGACGTAGAGATAGGGCAGGTCGGAGTAGCAGAAGTGGGTGTAGCGGGTGTCGCCGTTGGTCCAGGTGGCGTTGTAGCAGGTCTGCTTGGAGACCATCCCGATCGCGAAGGTGAGCGCGGTCAGGAGCAGCACCAGGCCGACCGCGCTGAACCAGCGCCGTCGGCCGTGCGCGAGCCCGCCGAGAGGACCGCCCACCGCGGTGGAGGCGGTCCTGACGACCGGATCCTCCGCCGCCGGGGCGGTCACTGGACCATCACTCACTGAGTAGCGCCCTCCGCGGTGCCTGTGTCGTTGTTGCCTCCGCCATTATTGCCATCGGCAGGCGGCGAGGACGACTCACAGTCGCCGAACCAGTCGCAAGCGGTCTCGGTGACCTCCGGATCGGTCGACTCCGACTCGTCGGGGGTCGTGCCCTCGCCCGGATCACCGTCGGTGGCGCCGTCCGAGGGACTCTGAGTCTCCTCCGGCTCCTCGATCGGGATGCAGAGACCCTTGCGCTCGTCCTTCTTGGAGCAGTCCTCAGAAGGCGTCGGAGTCGGCGTCGGGGTGACGATAAGTGACGGGTCGTGACCGTCTTCCGGGGCCTCGCCGTCCATCCAGGCGGGCTCGGGGAACTCCTCGAGATCCATGTCATCGGTCAGTTCGCCCATGATGGCTGCCCAAGTCTCGGCCGGGTAGCTCGCGCCGTAGTAGGAGTCGAGCCAACCGTCCAACCGGCCGTTGCCGGTGCCTCGGACGTACATCACAGCGGTGGCGAGCTGTGGCGTGTAGCCGGCGAACCATGCCGAGGAGACGTACGACTCGTCGCCAGACCCCATGGTCGCAGTGCCGGTCTTACCGGCAGCCGGCTGGGCGATGACACCCGCCGACCTGCCGGTGCCGTCCTTGACCACCTGCTGGAGAGCGTAGGACGTGTCGTCGGCGGCATCCTCTGACATCGCCCGCTCCTCGCCGTCACGCTGGTTCCACTCGTACTTTACGTTGCCCTCCGCGTCGACGACCTTCGAGACGATGTGCACCGTGTTGCGCACGCCTCCGTTGGCGATGGTCGCGAAAGAGTTGGCCATGTTGATCGGGCTGACCTGCGCCTTACCGAGAGTGACGAGGTAGTCGGTCGGATCCATGTCGGGTGAGTACGCCGGCATCGAGCGGTAATCGGCAGGTGCGTCCTTCGCCGATTGCTCCATCGGCGGGATGCCCGCCTTGACGGCCTGCTCCCACACATCGCGGTGGTTGTTGGGCAGGGCCTGCGACATCTCGACAAAGGAGGTGTTGATCGACTCCTCCATGGCCTTGATCCCGGTCACGTGCTTACCGTAGGAGTGACCGGTCGGGTCGGCGTCGGACTGACCAGAGTTTCGGACGACCAGGTCGGTCCCGGGAATCTCCATCCCGCCCTCGCCGGTCCAGGTGTCCTTCAACGAGTAGCCCGCGTCGAGCGCGGCCGCCATGGTGAACGGCTTCATCGTCGAGCCCGCCATGCCACCGTTCGCCGCCCAGTTGATCTGGGACTGAAGGTAGTCCTGGCCACCGTAGAAGCCCTTCAAGGCTCCGGTCTTCACATCAACGGTTGCAGCTCCGACGTGAAGGGCGTTCTTCTCGTTCTTCTCGTTGTACGCCTTCTTGTCCTCCGGACGTACGTCGGTGACAGCATCCTCCGCCGTCTTCATCGCTTTCGCGCTGAGCGTGGTGGTGACCTTCAGCCCCTTGCTGTCGATCTCCTCCTCGGTGAAGAGGGGCTCGCCGTTCTCGTTCTTGAGGGACTTCAGCTCGTTCTTCACCAGGGTGAGCGCGTGACCCTTCTGGCCACCCAGGCGGCTGTCGGCCTTCGGCTTGGGGAACTTGGGCAGTGCCGCCTTCGACTTCTCGAGGGTGGCTTCGTCGTAGTCGCTGAGCGCCTTGCCCTGGCTCTTGAGCTCGCCCATGCCCTTGAGGACGTACTGGTAGCGGCCGAGCAGCTCGGTGCCACCGGCGTCCGCGCCGGCCTTCTCGGGGTCGAACCCGTTCGGGTTGTTGAGGATCGCGGTGAGGGCCGCGGCCTCCTTGATGTCGAGGTCCTGGGCGGACTTGCGGAAGTAGGTCTTCGCCGCGGCCTGGACGCCGTAGGCGCCGCGGCCGAAGTAGACGGTGTTGAGGTAGCCGGTGAGGATCTCGTCCTTCGACTTCTGCCGGCTGATCTTCAGCGAGATGACCGCTTCCTTCACCTTGCGGGAGTAGGTGCGCTCCTGGCTGAGGTAGAGGTTCTTCACGTACTGCTGGGTGATCGTCGAGGCGCCGCCCTGGCTGCCGGTGGTGGCGTTGGAGAAGAGCGTGCGCGCGATGCCCTTGAGGTCGATGCCGTTGTTCTCGTAGAAGCTGCGGTCCTCGGCTGCCACGGCCGCGTCCTTCACGAGCGCCGGCATCTCGTCCACGCTCAGCGCGTCACGGTTCTGGTCGCCCGCCTGGAAGCGGCCGACCTCCTTCTTGCCACCGGCGTAGTAGACGAAGCTCGACTCGGCCTGGAACGCCGCGTTGGCGCTGGGGATCGAGATCATGTTGTAGGAGATGATCACCGCGGCGCTCCCGATCAGCGCCAGGACCAGGGCGCAGATGCCCGCGATCTTGCCGATCCGGACCGCCAGCGCCTTCTTGTCCAGCTCGCCGTCGCCATGATCACCCACGCCGAAGGCGGACTTGGGGTCACGCCCCATGCCACCACCGGAGCCACCGCTGATGCCACCACCGCGGCGTTCGGGACGCGCGGGCCGTTGGCCGAGACGGTCCACCGGCGGGTCACCGGGACGGCGGGGCCCCGGGTAGGGCGGCCGCTGACCGGGACGGGGACCACCGGGAGGCATCGGGCGCTGGGCGCCACGGGGCTGAGGGCGACCGCCTGACGGCTGGCCCTGCGGAGAACCCTGGGGGCGGCGCGGTGCCGGCGGACGACCGCCCGAACCACCCTGCGGAGGGCGCGGTCCGCCCTGGGGTCGTCCTTGCTGCCCGCCGGGGTTGGACCTGCGGGGACTGGCGCTACGAGGGCTGGGCCTTTGCGAACTGTGTTCGTTCGGATAGGCACCGGATGGGTCGCTCACGGGTGTTGCACTGCTCCTGTGACTGCCCGGCACGTGACCGGACGGGCTGACACTGACAATCCCCCGACGTCGCTAGATCCCCCCGAGGGAATCCCATCAACCTGACGCGCGACGCTTGCCGAACCTTGCCCGGGTGGATCCTCAGGTAGGTGAACGGCAGCCATCAGCGTACGCAATCGACGCTAGCGCTCCCGCATCCACGCCCAGCGCGCCTCAAGTCACCCGACGTCAACAGTTCGGTGACGGTTGCATCGAAGTGGTCTCTTCGGACGTGATCAGACAAGACTTTGGTCTCTATTTGCCATCGCGGATATATCGGTACGATAGGTCGCATGGCACGTCGCGCAGAGACGATCGAGTTGGCAGTCCTTGGGCTGCTGCACGAGTCGCCGATGCATGGCTACGAGCTGCGCAAGCGGCTCAACCTGATGCTGGGCTGGGGGCGAGTGCTGTCGTACGGCTCGCTCTACCCGGCTCTGAAGAAGATGCTGCGCAAGCACCTCATCGAAGAGGAGGCGCAGTCCGTCACGCCGGTGACCCGGCGGCCGCGGATCGTCTACCAGCTGACGCCTGCCGGAGAGCGTGAGTTCACCCAGCTCATGTCCGAGGTCGGTCCGATGGCTTGGGAGGACGACAACTTCGACATCAGGTTCGCGTTCTTCGGTCGCACCGACATGGAGATCAGGCTTCGCGTCCTCGAAGGACGTCGCAGCCGGCTCCAGGAGCGGCTCGACCGGGTGCAACGTGAACTTGCCATGACCCAGAAAGAGGTCGACTCCTACGCCCGCGAGCTTCAGCGTCACGGCGTCGAGTCGGTCGAGCGGGAGGTCCGATGGCTCTCCTCGCTGATCGACGCCGAACGCAACCCCAGGCCTGCGAACGACGAGCAGGCAGCGGGTCGGGGGGATCTGGGGGATGACGACGGCGTACGCGACGAAGCGGACGTCTCGCGCACAGCGCAGAGCAGCCAAGAGAACGAGTGATGACCTCCGGGCCGGTGTCGGCCTGGAGTATTGGAAGGAGCCCCGAATGGGTTCGGTTCGTGTAGCAATCGCGGGAGTCGGCAACTGCGCCAGCTCCCTGGTCCAGGGTGTGGAGTACTACAGGGACGCCGACCCCGCGGCCAGCGTCCCGGGCCTCATGCACGTCAAGTTCGGCGACTACCACGTCTCTGACGTCGAGTTCGTCGCCGCCTTCGACGTCGACGACAAGAAGGTCGGCAAGGACCTCTCCGAGGCGATCGACGCCTCCGAGAACAACACCATCAAGATCGCCGACGTCCCGTTCAAGGGCGTCGAGGTCCAGCGTGGTCCCACGCTCGACGGTCTGGGTAAGTACTACCGGCAGACCATCTCCGAGTCGGGGCTCGACCCCGTGGACGTGGTCTCGGTCCTTCGCGAGAAGGAGGTGGACGTTCTCGTCTCCTACCTTCCGGTCGGCTCGGAGGAGGCGGACAAGTTCTACGCGCAGTGCGCGATCGACGCGGGCGTCGCCTTCGTCAACGCGCTGCCGGTCTTCATCGCCTCCGACCCCGAGTGGGCCGCGAAGTTCGAGGCCGCCGGCGTCCCGATCGTCGGTGACGACATCAAGTCGCAGGTCGGTGCCACCATCACCCACCGAGTCATGGCCAAGCTGTTCGAGGACCGCGGCGTCGCGCTGGACCGTACGTACCAGCTCAACGTCGGCGGCAACATGGACTTCAAGAACATGCTCGAGCGCGAGCGCCTGGAGTCCAAGAAGGTCTCCAAGACCCAGGCCGTGACGTCGAACCTGACCGGCGAGCTGGCCGACAAGATCGACAGCCGGAACGTGCACATCGGCCCGTCCGACTACGTGCAGTGGCTCGACGACCGCAAGTGGGCGTACGTCCGGCTCGAGGGCCGCGCGTTCGGTGATGTCCCGCTGAACCTCGAGTACAAGCTCGAGGTCTGGGACTCCCCCAACTCCGCCGGCATCATCATCGACGCCGTCCGTGCGGCGAAGATCGCCAAGGACCGCGGCATCGGCGGCCCGATCATCCCGGCCTCGGCCTACCTCATGAAGAGCCCGCCGGTTCAGATCGAGGACACCGAGGGTCGCGTTCAGCTGGAGGCGTTCATCCGCGGCGAGTGATCCTCTGCTGTTGAGCTGCCCCGGGTGCCTGGCACCCGGGGCAGTCGCATTTCAGAAGCGGATCGCGTCGATGATCTTGACCCGCGCGGCGATCATCGCCGGGAGGATGCCCGCGATCGCGCCGACCGCGAGGGCGACGGCGAGGCCGAGGAACGCCGCCGAGAGCGGGAAGGGCGGGACGTCGTCGATGCCCTGGAGGACGTACTTCTGCACCAGCGGGTTCTTGACGGCGGCCACGGCCAGGAGCACGCCGACCACGCCCGCGACGACGGTGGCCACGACGCTCTCCATCAGCACCGAGAAGAACACCCGCCCCGTCGTCGCCCCGAAGCTGCGCCGGATCCCGATCTCCCGGATCCGCTGCTGGATGGTGACCAGCGCGATGTTGAGCAGGCTCAGGGCGCCGAGCAGCAGGATGATCCCGGCGATCCCGATGATCACCCACTTGATCGGACCGATCGGGTCCTCACCGCCCCACGCCATGTAGTCGTCGCGCTGGGCGTCGACCTGGAGTCCGGGGAGCTCGGCGCGCATCGCCATTCCGATCTCGCCGGCGAGCTCGTCGGCGCCGTCGATCGGCACCCACATCTCGTAGCTGGCGTCCGTGGGGGCTCCGGCCTGCCAGTGCTCCAGCGAGTCGGCCAGCATGAACGCGCGTGGCGTGCCGTAGCCCCGCAGGCTCGTGACGCCGACGATCGTGGCGGTCACCGACATCCCCTGGCCCTTCAGGTCCACCGAGGCCGGCAGCTGTGTGCCCCGCAGACCGAGCTTCTTCAGGAACGTCTCGTCGACCACCAGCGTCGGGGAGAGGCGCTCCTCGTCCGAGGCCTGGAGCCAGCGGCCCTGCGGCACCACGACCCGGTGGATGGCAGCGTACGCAGGGTCGACCCCCATCAGCTCGACCCGCTTGCTGGTGCTCGCGGTGGTCGCCTTGATGTCGTAGGCGGAGATCCTCGCCGAGGCGTACTTCACGTCGAACCGCTCCGCGACCGTCTGGAACGCGGGCCGGACCCGCTCGACGGAGAGGGGCATGCCGCTCTGCGGGTCGTAGGCCATGACCGAGATGTGCGCCGGCCGCCCCTCCACCTCGTAGGACTCGGTGAACATCTGCTTCGCGATCTGACCGGCAGCGACGGTCGCAGTGATCGAGGCGACCGCCACCGCCACCCCGACCAGCGACAACAGCACCCGGAGCCGGTGGATGCGCAGCTCCTGCCACGCCTCGACGGTCGAGGCGGCCAGACCCGTGACGATGCGCGCCAGGGCGGTCCTCACGCCACCGCCCCCTCGGTCAGCGGGTGCAGCCGTCCCTCGGCGAGGCGGAACCGCCGCCGGGCCAGGGCCGCGACGTTCTGGTCGTGGGTGATCGTGATCAGCGCCGCGCCGGAGTCGTACGTCGCCTGGTCGAGCAGCTTCATCACCATCGCGCCGGTCTCGACGTCGAGCGCCCCGGTCGGCTCGTCGGCGAGCACCACCGACGGCGTCCGGACCAAGGCGCGGGCGATGGCGATGCGCTGCTGCTCACCGCCGGAGAGGAACTGCGGCATCGCGTCGAGCCGGTCGCCGAGACCGACCTTGTCGAGCATCGTCGCCGCGATCCGCCGCCGCTGCCAGAACTCCTTGCCCGAGGCGTACAGGAGCGGAGCCATGACGTTCTCCAGGGCCGTACGCCCTGGCAGCAGGTTGAACTGCTGGAAGACGAACCCGACATCACGGCCGCGGATCCGGGCGGCCTGGCGGCTGTTGATGTCGGTGACGTTGCGACCTGCCCATTCCAGGGTGCCGCCGCTGGGGCGGTCCAGCAGGCCGAGCAGGTTCAGCAGCGTCGACTTGCCGGTACCGGAGCGGCCGACGATGCCGACGTGGTCGCCGCGGCTCACCTCGAGGTCGACGCCGGTCAGGATGTGCAGGTCCTCGCCGTCGGGGAGCTCGACCGTGCGGGCCACCCCGGTGAGCCTCAGCAGCTCCTCCGCGCTCACATCTCCCCCGCCGGCATCTCCTCGGTCATCCCGCCGGCCGGCTCCTTCGAGCCCGGGACGTACCGCAGGACCGAGTCGCCTGCCTTCAGCCCGCTGGTGACCTCGACGAGCTTGCCGTCGGTGACACCGAGCTCGACCGGCTGCTCGGCCGGGGTGCCGTCCTCACCGACGACCCAGACGGTGCCGTCGCCGACCAGCCCGGTGACCGCGGTGACGGGGATGGTGACGACGTCTCCGTCGCTCTTGCCCGCGTCGATGGCCATGGTCATCGTCAGACCGTCGAAGACCGTGACCTTCTCCGGCACCAGACAGCTGATCCGGGCGCCTGCCCCCGAGTCGCCCTCA
Source organism: Nocardioides sp. NPDC058538 (assembly GCF_042719275.1). NCBI lineage: Bacteria > Bacillati > Actinomycetota > Actinomycetes > Propionibacteriales > Nocardioidaceae > Nocardioides > Nocardioides sp. NPDC058538. The sequence continues at coordinate 61,722 of NZ_JBHXNY010000009.1, forward strand.
GCCCCCGGCTCGCCTTCCATCATCTCGCCCTCGGGCTCGTCGCTGGTGATCGTCTCGGTCGCCGCGTCCCCGATCCTCAGATCGGTGCAGGTGAACGGCTTCGGGCCGCTCTCGATGGTCACCGTGGCCCGGTCCGGGTTGCTGGCCAGCCGGTAGCGGTCCAGCGGCGAGATCGCCCCGACCGCGTGGAAGGTCGTGGGACGGATCGAGACGACCATCCCGTCCTCGGTCACCTCGCCCATCAGCTCGGCGGCGTAGTTGCCCACGATGCCGGTGGCGGGCGCGACGACCGTGTACCAGTGGTAGACGGGCTTCGGCGTCGGCGGCTCGACCGGTGCGTCGTCGCGATCGCCGTCACCGGCGGCATCGTCGACGTTCCCGGGCTCCTCCTCGACAGGCTCCTCGACGGGTCCGGCCTCGGCGGGCTCCTCCTGCGCGCGCACCTGGAAGAGCTTGTCGCCCTTCTTCACCTTGGCGCCGGTCTCGGCGAACCGGTGCGCCAGCACCCCGGTGACCGAGCTGGTGGCGGAGACCGGCTTGTCGATCACGATCGTTCCGTCGACCGTGAGCGCGTTGGAGATGGTGCCCTTCTCGGCGATGACCTCCTCCGGCGGGATCTTCCCGGTCGGCGTCAGCGGCGCCCCGTCGGCATCCTGCGTCGAACTGGTGAAGGCCAGCTTGAAGAGGCTGATCGCGATGACCAGGCCGATCACGGCCCAGAACGACTTGAAAAGTACGCGGCGCACCGCCGTCTTCGACATGAGCGGACTGTAGCCCCGCCCTATGGATCACGGCGGCCCAATTTCCACCGGGTTTGTCAACACTCCATCCACGTACGTCTCGAACACGTGTTTGATCCCCTAGACTCCGGGACCCGAACGATCGATCGCCTCAGGCACGGGAGACCCCCACGATGCGTCCCGACAACGACACGACCCGCGAACGGACGACCCCGACCGGCAGGAGTTCGACAGGAGGGGGCCGCGGCCTCATCCTCTTCGGCGCGGTCTCGGTCGCGCTGATCTCGACGGCTGCCGCGTACGTCGCCATGGTCGGTTTCGGGCGGGACGTGCTCGCCATGGGCGCGATCAACGCCTACGCCTTCGCGGGCGTCTTCGAGCTCTCGCTGGTCACCGTCGCTCTGATGGCCCGCGAGGCGGCGCAGCAGGACCGGCCGGCCCAGACGCTGCTGACCCTGACCTGGCTGCTGTCCGCCGCGTCCGGGTTCTTCGCCGGCTGGCACGAGATCCATCTCGGCCACGCCGTCACCGCCGCGGCGTTCCGGTTCATCGTGCCGCTCCTGGCCGCGCTGATGTGGCACCTCGCGCTCGTCGGTGACCGCCATCTCGCCATGGAACGCTCCTGGTCCGACCTGCGGATGGGATCCCGGATGCACGCCCTCCTCGCCACCCGCGTCGAGTGGCGCCGGGCTCGCGACACGGCGGTGCGGAAGCGTACGGCCTCCTCCCGCCGCAAGCTGGAGCGCGCACAGAAGCGCTACTGGCGCGCCGAGGCCGTGGCCCTGCGGTCGGTCGCGCCGGGCGCGATGCGCGACCAGATCACCCAGTGGGTCGACGCCTTCGCCGCCGTCGCCGAGGGCACCCGCCAGGCCGACCGGCTGCCGATCACCCTGCCCGACGTGCACGAGGCGCTCAGCGTGCCGGTGGTCGAGCGGGTCTCCGTCGAGCAGATCACCGAGCCGCCCGAGCAGCACGACGCGCCTAATGACGAGCCGGTGCCGAACGATCTCGCCGACATGCCCCGTGAGGTGCAGCCGCCGCGCGAGATCCGGACCCGTGAGATGGCCTCCGCCCTCGCCACCACGGACACTCGCCCCCGGGTCTCGAGCCGGGTCACCGAGGCCGCCCGCACCGCCGCCGAGATCGCCCCGGGCGCCGGGATGGCACCGGAGTTCAGCAACGGCCGCACCGCCACCAAGCCTGCCGAGGCCGACGGCACGCTGCTCGACCGGATCCCGTTCCCGGAGAACATCCCCGACCCCGAGCCGGCGATGGACTACCCCGACATCATTCCCGACGAGATCGCGGAGCTGCTGGCGAATCTCCCCGACGACAAGGCCGAGGCCTCTCGAGTCCTTGTCGGTGCCGGCGCCCGGGTCCCCGACGTGGCCGCGCAGCTCGGCGTCTCGACCAGCAGCGTCTACCGCTGGACCAGGGCAAAGGCCTGACGCCGAGGCGTCACGTACGTCGGCCGAGATGTCACCGCGCTGCCACCTCGGCCGACCGGCCTGACGCTTCGGCCGACCGGAGCGACGCCTCGGCATGGGAGGGTCAGCTCTCGAGATCGGCCTTGAGCTTGGCGAGCGTCGTGGCCATGCCCGTACGCAGCTCCTCGGTGAACTTCTCCTGACCGCCGAGCACGGCATTCGTCAGCGAGCGGGAGAGTGCGGAGATGCCGTCCGGGGTCTCGCGGCGGTGGGTGACCAGGGACCCTTCCGCGGTCTCCTCGATCTGGAAGGACCAGATCGTCGTGTTCTCGGCGACGCGGAACGCGAAGTCGGAGTGGGGCGTGAAGCGTACGACCTTCGCGTTGGTAGGCCAGTGCTTCCAGCCCTGGCGGTTGATGTTGAAGAAGCGGGTGCCTTCCTTGACCTGGCCGAACACCATGGTCTTCACCACCTGCGGGCTCCACGAAGCCATCCGCGGCAGGTCCGTGATCGCGGCCCACACCTGAGCCGGGGTCGCGTTGATGGCGGTCGTTGCCTCGAGATCTGTGATCGTCGTCATACGTGGAACCGTACCGTCAGTATGGCTCGATGGACAGTAGGCGACCAGATGTCAACAGGCCTTCAGCCGAGGCTGACCTTGACCTCGATCGATGTCGAGGTGTCGGCTCCCGTGCCGCCGTTGCCGTAGTCACGGCCCGATCCGCCGTTGAGCCTGTCGGGTCCGCTCCCGCCGTAGAGACGGTCATCGGCGCCGTAGCCATAGAGGAGGTCGCGACCGGCGCCACCCTGGAGAACGTTCCGGGCGCCATTTCCCTCGAGCTTGTCGTCGTAGCGGCTGCCCGTCAGGTTTTCGAAGCCGCTCGAGGTGTCGCTGCCGGCGCCGCCGCTCGCACGGGTCAGGGAGGCCGTGACGCGACCACCGGCCGAGGCGTACGTCACGGTGTCCGTGCCCGAACCCCCGATCAGTCGGTCGGCGCCCGCGCCCCCGCTGATGGTGTCGTTCCCGTACGACCCGTTGATGACATTCGTGCGGGACGAACCCGTGAGCACGTCCGTCGCGGACGAGCCCGTCAGGTTCTCGACATAGCTGATCCGGTCGTAGCCGGATCCGCCGGTGTTCTGTGCCGATGTCGTGGCGAGCGTGACGCGGACCCCCGTCCGGGACGCACTGGCATACGACACGGTGTCCGTGCCACCGGAACCGATGACGGTGTCATTTCCGGCGCCGGGGTCGATCGTGTCGTTCCCGTCACCACCCGTGAGTACGTCGGTGCCGCCCAGCCCCTCGATGTGGTCGTTGCCTGCGCCACCGGAGATCGTGTTCGCCGAGCTGCCACCGCGGAGGTCGTCGGCGTACCGGCTTCCGATGACGGTCTCGACCTCGGTGAGGTGGTCGACGGTCTGGAGGTAGTAGTCGGCCGGCATCCAGGCCCGCGCGCCGGCTTTCGCCGCTGCGTAGGTGACGGTGTCCCTGCCGCTGCCGCCGTAGACCTCGTCGCCGTACTCTCCTCGGGCAACCGGCACGCCCACGATCGTGTCGTTGCCGTCGCCGGCCTGCACCCGGTCGACACCCGCGCCGACGTCGAGGCGGTCGTCACCGGCTTCACCGTGGATGTCGTCGTTCCCGGCCCCGGCCGTGACGTAGTCGTTTCCGTCGCCCGCGTAGACGATGTCGTTGCCCGCGCCCAGGTCGACGGTGTCGTTGCCCGCACCTGACCTCACCGTGTCGTTCCCGTCGCCACCGGAGACGGAGTCCTTCGCCGCGTTGCCCTCCAGGAGGTCGTTGCCGAGCCCGCCGATCAGGGTGTTGTCGCCGATGCCGCCGCGCACGGTGTCCGCGTCGGCGCCACCGTCGACACGGTCGTTGCCGTCGCCCCCGTCAAGCTGGTCGAACCCGGCCGATCCGCTGATCGAGTCGTCTCCAACCTGTCCGTCGACGGTGTCGTCGCCTGCGCCACCCTCGATCACATCGTTGCCGGCACCGCCGAAGATCTGATCGACCCCCGCCCCTCCATCGAGCCGGTTCGCACGCATGTCTCCGGTGATGCGGTCGTTACCGGCTGAACCGACGACGCCCTCCACGCCGGCCGGGACCGTGTAGTCGACCCACCCCGAGACCTTCGCGAACGAAGCCATGTCCATGCCAGAACCACCGTCGAACCTCGCGGACCAGTAGCTCACCCGGGAGTCGTCGACCTGGAACTCCAGGAGGTCGTCGCCTTCTCCTCCGGAGATGGAGTACTCGTCGCAGTAGAGGCGCTCTGCGGGGATGAACCGATCGTCGCCGTCTCCGCCGGTCACATCACAGAAGAATCCGGCCTCGACGACGTCGTCGTACGCCGACCCGACCAGGCTCCATTCGTGACCGGCGGTGGACCCCACGCCGAACGTGTCAGTTCCCTGCCCGACGACGGTCATCTGGTTCTGCGCGAAGGAGCTCGGCGTCATCGTGATCGAGCCTCGTGCAGCCGCATACGAGATCGACGCCTCGATGTCGTCGAAGGTGTCATCGCCTGGTCCGCCGATGAACTGGTCCTTCCCGTCGCCACCGGCAAGGGTCGACCCACCGACGCCTGCAGCGAGAGTGTCCGCGAAGCGGGAACCGGTCACGGTCTCCGTGCCCGAGATCATGTCGCCTCCCAGACCGGTGTCCTGAGCGGTCGTCGCCGCCAACGAGACCGTCACAGCCACCGGCGAGAACGCGTAGGTGATCTCGTCCCGGCCGCCGCCGAGATCGATGACGTCATCGCCCATGCCCACGTAGGCCGTGTCGTCGCCCGCTCCGCCGAAGAGCTGGTCGTCGGCCGCATCCCGGTCGAACGCATACCCATCACCCAGGCCGTTCTCGTTGAGTACGTCGCCGCCGGCATCACCGTGGAGACGATCGGCCCCGGCGTCGCCGCTGAGGAAGTCCCGGCCGGCCCCGCCGTGGATGGTGTCCGCACCAGGACCACCGTGGAGCTCCTCGACCGCCGTCCACGAGCCCGGCGCTTCGGTCAGGTCGGTCCCGGTGATCGTGTCGTCGCCCTGGCTGCCGACCACGAAACGTACGCGGGGCGCGGCACCGTCGCGCGCGGCCCGGATGATGTCGGTGCCGGCTCCGCCGGTCACCTTGACGACCATGCGGCCGTCGACCTCGACCGGGTTCAGGTCGACCTCCACCGGGCCGGCGACATCCGCGTACGACAGATAGTTGGTGTCAGAGCCGATCTGGTCACCGGCATACGGCCAGGTCACAAGGTCATTTCCGGCACCGGGCTGGATGATCTGCGTGTGCTGGCTCAGACTCGCGCAGTTCACGTAGAGGGAGTCGTCCCCATCACCGCCCAGGTAGACGTTCTCGTCCTCGTCACAGGCCTCGATCACGCCGTCGCCGATGCTGTCGTTCCCGGCACCACCGACGAGCGTGTCGTCGCCGTCTTCGCCAAACAGTCGGTCGTCACCCTCACCACCGCAGATGGTGTCGTTCCCACCAAGGCCGTTGATCGTGTCGTCGCCGGGCGTACCGAGGATGACGTCCGCCCCCTCGGTGGCAGCCGCGTCCGCTGCCGTGTTGAGGTCGATCGTGACCGGAAGACCGTTGCAGACGGTGGCCTCCGCGTCAGCCGAGCCGGCGGAGGCGAGCCCGACGGTCATCACGCCGGACAGGAGGAGACCGCCGACGACGTACGCCGGGGAGAGAAGACGCATGTGAGACTTTCGAGCTCGGTGGGGGCGAGCCGCAGGCTCACGCGGCGCCGGACGGCCTCACGGCGCGCGGGTTTACGTTAGGACCGAACAGGGCCGAGCGACATAGCCCGAACGGGCTATGCGGAGCGCTCGGACCACCAGTCGAGGAGCCGCTTGGCGGCCTCGTCCTCGGAGAGGAGACCCTCGTCGAGGCGCAGGTCCATCAAGAACTTGTACGCCGCCCCGACATCCCGCCCGGGAGGGATGTCCAGGAGCGACATGATCTGGTTGCCGTCGAGCGCGGGGCGGAGGGCAGCGAGCTCCTCCTCCTCGGAGATCCGCTCGATGCGGGCCTCGAGGGCGTCGTAGGTGCGGGCGAGGCGGTCGGCCTTGCGGCGGTTGCGGGTGGTGCAGTCGGCGCGGGTGAGCACGTGGAGCCGCTGGAGCTGGTCTCCGGCATCCCTCACATAGCGGCGGACCGCGGAGTCGGTCCACTCACCGTCGCCGTAGCCGTGGAAGCGCAGGTGCAGCTCGACGAGCGAGGAGACCGCCTCGATCTCGTCGTTGGAGAAGCGCAGCGCCTTCATCCGCTTGCGGGTCATCTTGGCGCCGACGACGTCGTGGTGGTGGAACGAGACGGTGCCGTCGTCGTGGAACTTCCGGGTGCGCGGCTTGCCGACATCGTGCATCAGCGCCGCGAACCGGGACACGAAGTCGGGGCCGCCACCGAGACGCGCCTCCAGGTCGATCGACTGCTCGAGCACGGTCAGCGTGTGCTCGTAGACGTCCTTGTGCCGGTTGTGCTCGTCGCGCTCCATCCGCAGCGCGGTCAGCTCGGGCAGCACCAGATCGGCCAGCCCGGTCTCGACCAGCAGCGCGAGGCCACGTCGCGGGTAGGGCGCGCAGATCAGCTTCACCAGCTCGTCGCGGACCCGCTCGGCGGAGATGATCGAGATCCTCGACGCCATGTCCTTCATCGCGGCGACGACCTCGGGGGCCACCGTGAAACCGAGCTGGGCGGCGAACCGTGCCGCCCGCATCATCCGCAGCGGGTCGTCGGAGAACGACGCCTCCGGCGTCCCCGGCGTACGCAGCACCCGGGTCGCCAGGTCGACGACGCCGCCGTAGAGGTCGACGACGCTGCGTTCTCTTCCTTGGGGCCCGGCGAGCTGCACGGCCATCGCGTTGACGGTGAAGTCGCGGCGTACGAGATCCTCGGCCAGCGATGTCCCGTAGGCCACCGCGGGCTTGCGGGAGTCGGCCTCGTAGGCCTCGGAGCGGTAGGTCGTGACCTCGACCTGCCACGGGCCCTTGCGGGTGCCGATGGTGCCGAAGTCGCGGCCCATGTCCCACAGCGCCTCGCCCCACGTACGCAAGATCTTCTCGGTCTCTTCGGGGCGGGCCGACGTGGCGAAGTCCAGGTCGTTGTGCGGCCGGCCGAGCATCGCGTCGCGGACGGGGCCGCCGACGAGCGCCAGCTCGAAGCCCGAGCGAGCGAAGGCCTCACCTAGGGAGTCGATGACCGGTGCGATACGGTCCAGTTCAGCAGTCACCGATCGCTGAACATCGGCGACGCTGATCGGGGGAAGCTGGCTGTCGGACACAACGCCGCAGTCTACGAGGACCGCACCCCCTGAAAGATATTCTCGAAGTCATGCCAGTCCGCCAGCATCAGGCGAGGCCGCAACGGCCACGTGGGCGAGTCACCTCTGCACTCGTCCTGGTGCTGCTGGCACCCCTCCTGCTGATGCTGTCGGCGACCACGCTGGCCGCTCCGGCCCGGGCCGCGGACGAGACCGCGGAGCCCGACCCGCTGGCGATGAGCATCGACGAGCTCGACACGGTCAGCCTCGACGGCCGCACCAAGGGCCGGATCACCATGCGCGGCAAGGTCGTCAACACCACCGACGAGGAGTGGGCCGGGGTCAAGGTCTACCCGTTCGTCGGCGACACGCCGATGACCACCTCCGAGGAGCTGGCCGAGGCCGCCAAGCTGCCCACGGACGCCCTGGTCGGCGAGCGGATCGTGACCGAGGGGACGTACGCAGCGATCCCCGACCTCGCGCCCGGTGAGACCTACTCGTGGTCGCTCTCGGTGCCGCGCAGGCTGCTGCGGGTCGCCGAGCCCGGGGTCTACTGGTTCGGTGTCCACGCGCTCGGCTCCACCACGCCGAGCACCGCCGACGGTCGGGCACGTACCTTCCTTCCGCTGGTCAAGGAGCCCAACAAGAAGGCCAAGGCCGAGAAGGTCTCCCTGGTCATGCCGCTGCGGCGCAGCGTCGTCTACAACGGCGACGGCAGCGTGAACTACCTCCCGGGCTGGACCCGCGACCTCGGCGCCGGCGGACGCCTCTTCCGGATGCTCGAGACCGGCGCCGAGATGCCCGACCTGACCTGGGCCATCGATCCGGCGCTGATCGACGCAGTACGCAACCTCGCCGAGGGCAACCCCGCTCGCAACCTGGCGCCGACGGACGAGGGTGAGGAGGAGCCGGAGGAGAGCGGCAGCCAGAGTGCCTCGCCCTCCGCCTCCGCGCTGCTGCCGAGCCCTTCGCCCAGCACCGACACCGACGCCGAGAAGGCGCTCGACGAAGAGGCCGAGGCCGCACAGAAGGCCGCGACGGTCTGGCTGGGTCGCCTAGAGGACGCGCTCGCCGGCCACAACCTGCTCGCCCTCCCGTACGCCGACCCGGACCTGTCCGCGCTCGCCACCACCGACCCTGACCTGCTGGCGACGGCGCGTGAGCACACCGCCCAGACGCTCTCCGAGCTCGGCATCAAGGCGACCTCGGCCGTCGCGCCGCCGACCGGCTACCTCGACCGTGCCGCGGTCAACCTGCTCGAGCCGGGCGCGGTCAACCTGGTCAGCGACAGGATGTTCCGCGGCGCCACCCCGGTCATCGCCGATCTCGACGGTCACCAGATGATCGTGACCTCCTCCGGTGCCGCCGCCGGCGGGCCCGGACCCAACGACCCGATCGATGCGATCTCGGTGCGCCAGCGCCTCGTCGCCGAGGCCGCCCTGCTCCGCGGCTCCGGCAAGCCGCTCGTCGCGGTCATCCCCGACGGCTGGCACCCTCCGCAGAGCGCCGCCTCGTTCGTCGCCCCGTGGAACAAGGCCGCCTGGATCTCGTCCTCGACGCTGGACGAGGCCGTCACCGGGCACAAGCCGACGTCGATCACCGCCGACAAGCTCCGCTATCCCCGCCGCGAGATGAAGGCCGAGATCTCCGCCGACCGGATCGACACGGCCAACGAGCTCATCGGCGCCGGCGAGATGCTGCAGCGGATCCTGACCCACAACGACGAGGTCGCCTCCGACATCGTCAACGAGGCCCTGACCACGACCTCCTACTCCGCCCGCAAGGGCGACGCCGATCCGGCCGCCGACGCGCTGAGTCAGGTCAGCTCCGAGCTGAGCTCGGTCACCGTGGCCGTACCGCCGAAGGTGATCCTCTCCAGCATGAAGGGCGGCGAGTTCCAGGTCACCCTCAGCAACGAGCTCGACGAGCCCGTCACGGTGCGGCTGGACGCGATCACCGACGAGTCGCTGCGGGTCGCGACCTCCGAGCCCGTCCAGCTCGACGCCAACTCCAAGGCCAGCTTCAACCTCGCCGCGAGCATGCTCGACACCGGCACCCACACCGCCCTGATCGTCGTCACCGACACCAAGGGCAACCCGCTGGGCGCCCACGCCTCCGTCCCGATCCGTCCCTCGCAGGTGAGCGGAGTGATCTGGTGGTTCGTCGGGACCGGCTGCGCGCTACTGTTCGCGGCGATCGCCGTGCGACTCACCCGGCGCATCATGAAGGCCAAGAAAGTCCGTACGTCCACAGGAGCGATGTGACAGCCACCGAGCAGAAGTCCGGCGGAAGCTCGGTCCTGGCCAACAGCGCGGTGATGGCCGCGGGGACGACGTTCTCCCGACTCAGCGGCTTCCTCCGATCCGCCCTGTTGGTCGCAGCGTTGGGCTCCGGGCTGCACGCCGACGTCTTCAACATCGCCAACACCGTCCCCAACATGCTCTACATCCTGCTGGCGGGCGGCGTCTTCAACGCCGTGCTCGTGCCGCAGCTGGTGAAGGCGCAGAAGAACGACGCGGACGGCGGGGCTGCCTACACCGACCGGATCATCACCCTCGCCGGGCTCTTCCTCGGCGGGGTCACGATCCTCCTGGTGCTGGGTGCGCCGCTGCTGATGCGGCTCTACCTCGGCGCCGACTGGTACACCGCCGATCACGAGGCGCAACTCGAGTCGGCCATCGACTTCGCCCGCTGGTGCCTGCCGCAGGTCTTCTTCTACGGGATGTTCGTGCTCGTCGGGCAGGTGCTCAACGCCCGCGGCAGCTTCGGCCCGATGATGTGGGCCCCGATCGCCAACAACATCATCGCGATCTCGACCCTGGTGATCTACCTCGTCGTCTTCGGTCCCTCCGACGTCGGTGGCTTCACCACCGGCCAGGAGATCCTCCTGGGGCTGGGCTCGACCCTCGGCATCGTTCTCCAGTTCCTGCTGCTCCTGCCGGTGCTGCACAAGGTGGGCGTACGCTTCCGCCCCCGCTTCGACTTCCGCGGAGCCGGGCTCTCGCAGACCGCGAAGCTGGGCATGTGGACGGTGCTCTTCGTGGTCGTGAACCAGGTGGCGTACACGATCGTGACGCGCCTGGCCTCGACCGGTTCGGCCGCGGGCGGCACCGGTTACACCGTCTACTCCAACAGCTTCCTGGTCACCCAGGTGCCCCACTCGATCATCACCGTCTCCCTGGCGACGGCGATCCTGCCGCTCCTGTCGCGCTACGGCGCCGCCGGCGAGCTGCCCGAGCTGGGACGTACGCTGTCGCACCAGCTGCGCAACGCGCTCGCCATCGTCATCCCGATCGCCGCGCTCCTCCCGGTGCTCTCCGAGGACATCGCCCACATCCTGTTCGGCTACGGCGCCGGCGCCGACGCGTTCAAGGAGTACGCCCCGACGCTGTCGATCTTCGCCGCCGGGCTGGTCTTCTTCACGATCCACTACCTGCTGCTGCGCGGCTTCTACTCGCTGGAGAAGAACCGCACCGTCTTCTTCATCCAGTGCTCCGTCGCCACCACCAACATCGTCGCCGCGGTGCTGCTGACCAGGGCCGTCTCCGCGGAGTACACCGCGCCCGCGCTCGCCGGCGCCTACACGCTGTCCTACCTGGTCGGCTCCGTCGTCTCGTACGTCGTGCTCAAGCGCACGCTCGGAGACCTGGACGGTCGCGGGCTGATCGGGTTCCTCGCCCGCCTGGTCATGGTGACGGTGGTCGCCGCGGCCGCCGCGTGGCTGCTGCGCACAGCGCTGGGCATGATCAACGACGAGCCGACGATGGTGCTGGCCTTGATCGGGGCCGCTATCGTCGGGGCGCTGCATCTCGGCATGCTGCTCCTCGGGGCGCAGGCTGCCCAGGTCAAGGAGCTGACCACGATGGTGCAACAGGTCGCCCGACGGCTGCGTCGCTGACCATCATCGGACAGCCTCCGCACTGTCTGGCACGGTCTGAAAGAATTGGGTCCGATATGGAGTACACGCAATCAGGTGACGTCCTCGCCGGCAGATACCAACTGACGGATCTGCTGAGCGAGTCCCGCGAGGGACGCTTCTGGCGCGCCCAGGACGCGGTGCTCGGCCGCCCGGTTGCCGTGCATGTCCTCGACGCCCACGACGAGCGTGCGCCGCGTCTGATGGCCGCGGCCCGCAACTCCGCTGCCATCGGTGACCCCCGGATGCTGCGCGTCCTCGACGCCGCCCAGACCGACCAGGTGGCGTACGTCGTCAACGAGTGGGGCGAGGGCTCGTCGCTGGAGAACGCGCTGGCCGCCGGTGGACCGCTGCCGCCGCAGCAGGCCACCTGGATCGCCTCCGAGGTCGCCGACCTGCTGGTCCTGGCCCACGACCAGGGCCACGCCCACGGCCGGCTCAACCCCGAGGCCGTGCTGCTCGACGACCTCGGGGCGGTGCGCGTCATCGGCTTCGGCGTCGACGCCGCGCTGCACGGGATCGACCCCGACACGCGTGACTCCCAGCGACGCGACCGGGTCGACGCCGTCGGCGTCCTCTACGCCGCCCTGACCGGCAAGTGGGCCGGCGAGACCCTGTCCTCGATGCCTCCCGCGCCGCGTGATCATGGCCGTGTGCTCCGTCCCCGGCAGGTACGCGCCGGCGTGCCGCGTCCCCTCGACGACCTGTGCGACCGGGTGCTGGGCAGCAGCGCCGACATGCCGCCGCTGACCGCGGCCGAGCTGCACTCCGCGCTCGCCGGCTTCTCCGGGGAGCCGACCGCGCCGCTCAACCGGCCCTCGGCGATCGACGAGGAGACCCAGGCGATGGCTCCGCCGGCCCAGGCCGAGCCGGCCGAGGCACGGGCTGCGTCGAACGCCATCGGCGTGGCTCCCGATGCCGTACGCCCTCAGCGCCAGCGCCCGTCCTCCCCGCCGCCGATGCACGACCCGACCCCGTCGAAGCCGCTCTTTGCCGACGAGACCCCGGGATACGTGCCGCCGCAGCGCCCGCAGCAGGCTCCCCCCGCCGCCGCCCGGCGGCCAGTGGCCCCGGATGCCTCCTACAACGGCTGGCAGGGCCCGTGGACCGGCGCCAACGTACCGATCGCCGAGGAGCCGGACTACAACGACAAGCCCGGCGCCAGCTGGCTCCGCATCGCGATGGGCGTCGCCCTCGTGGTGCTCGTCCTCATCGCCGGCTCGATCGCCTGGAACATCATCGGCGACGACCCCGACACGACCGCCGAGAACCCCGGCACCGGCAACAACGGCGGCGACACCACAGCTGAGGCCAAGCCGACCCCCATCAAGGGCATCACCGCCAAGGACCTCGACCCCCACGGCGACCCGCCGAGCGAATACCCCGACCTGGTCGCGGGTGTGGTCGACGGGAAGGACGACCCCGTCACCAACTGGCGCACCTCCACCTACAACGACCAGATCGGTGATGGTCCGCGCTCGCTCAAGCCAGGTATTGGCGTCGTGCTCAATCTCAAGGGCGACTACGCAGTCGACTCCCTGAAGTTCCGGATGATCGGCGAGCCGACAGACATCAGCGTCTATGTCGGCGACTCACCGTGGACCGACGACCCCAGCGGCGCTCCGGCGGCCAAGGGCAGCGTCGGCGTCGAAGGCGAGATCAAGCTCGACGACGCCCCCGAGGGCAGCTACGTACTCGTCTGGCTGACCGGCCTCCCGACCGGCGACGGCGGCTACCGCGCCGAGGTCAAGGAGATCGAGGTCCTCGGCACCCCCGTCTCCTGACGAAGCGTCAGCTACGTCGGCCGAGAAGTCACTCCCGTCGGCCGAGATGTCACGCCGGTGCCGCTTCGCACGACGTACGTGACGCTTCGGCCGACGCGGGTGACGTCTCGGCGTTCAGGGCCGTGGAATGTACGTGGCCTACGATCTGTTGTGCAGTTCGCCAGCCACACCTGAGGAGCCTCAAGATGCCGACCCCGTCGTCCCCGACCGACCCCCGCAACGTGATCGTGGTGGGTTCCGGCCCGTCGGGCTACACCGCAGCGGTCTACAGCGCCCGCGCCGGACTGCAGCCACTCGTCTTCGAGGGCTCGGTGACCGCCGGCGGTGCCCTGATGAACACCACTGAGGTGGAGAACTTCCCCGGTTTCCGAGACGGCATCATGGGTCCGGAGCTGATGGACAACATGCGTGCCCAGGCGGAGCGTTTCGGTGCCGAGCTCGAGCCCGACGACGTGATCGAGATGGACCTGACCGGCGCGGTGAAGGTCATCAAGACCGCGACCGACACCCACTACGCGAAGTCAGTCATCCTCGCGACCGGATCGGGCTACAAGAAGCTCGGCCTGCCCCGCGAGGACGAGCTCTCCGGCAAGGGCGTCTCCTGGTGTGCCACCTGCGACGGCTTCTTCTTCCGCCAGAAGCCCATCGTGGTGGTCGGCGGCGGCGACTCCGCGCTGGAGGAAGCCCTCTTCCTGACCCGCTTCGGGTCCTCGGTCACCCTGCTCGTACGCCGCGACGAGCTGCGCGCCTCCAAGATCATGCAGGAGCGCGCCTTCGCCGACCCGAAGCTCGAGATCGCCTGGAACTCCGTGGTCGAGTCGATCAACGGCGAGCACTCCGTGGAGAGCATCACCGTCAAGGACACCAAGACCGGCGAGCTGCGCGACCTCGAGTGCGCCGGCCTGTTCATCGCCATCGGCCACATCCCGCGCTCCGAGCTGCTCACCGGCCAGGTCGACCTCGACGACGACGGCTACGTCCTCACCAAGGACGGCACCACCGCCACCAACATCGAGGGCGTCTTCGCCGCCGGTGACCTGGTCGACCACGTCTACCGTCAGGCGATCACCGCTGCCGGCACCGGTTGCCAGGCCGCGCTCGACGCCGAGAAGTTCCTCGCCCACCAAGCCCACGCCGCGGCGGCTGCGACCGTCTCCGCCTGATACTCGCCTACCCTGGTGGTCATCTCGACAAGCTCGATACACCGCATCTCGACAAGCTCGATACACCGCATCTCGACAAGCTCGATGACCGGGTGCCCGGGAATGCCGGGCACAAGCCGAGCGTTCTGACCACAGACCTCCCGAAACACGTCCCTACCCGAGAAGGAACCCATCGTGGCTGACAACATGACCGCCGTGACCGACGCCGAGTTCGACTCGACCGTTCTGAAGTCCGACAAGCCCGTACTGGTCGACTTCTGGGCCGAGTGGTGCGGCCCGTGCCGCCAGGTCTCCCCGATCCTCGAGGAGCTTGCCGGCGAGCACGGTGACAAGGTCACCTTCACCAAGATGAACGTCGACGAGAACCCCGTCACCCCCTCCACCTACCGCGTGACCGGCATCCCGACCATCAACGTCTACCAGGGCGGCGAGGTCGTGAAGTCCATCGTCGGCGCCAAGCCGAAGGCCGCGCTGCTCAAGGAGCTGCAGGAGTTCATCGGCTGACACCAGCTGACACACGCTGGCCCGCCACCTGTTGAGGTGGCGGGCCAGCGTCATTTCGTGGTGGTGGTGGTCTCGACAGGCTCGACCACCGGGGCTCAAGTGGTGGTCTCGACAGGCTCGACCACCGTTTCACGGGAAACATTCACTCGCTGTCGCGATGCAGCTCCGTGGAGGCAGGTGACGGGTGGCTGCGCGGACGTACGACATCACGCAACCGCTCCCAGGCGGACTCGAAGTCATCGATCCAGGTGACGGTCTGCTTCAGGTCCATGCGCATCCGCGGGACGGTGGGGTGGTCCCGGTGGGTCTTGAACCCGACCCGGCCGAGGAAGTCGGCCGGGGCAGCGCAGCGGCGACCGTGGATCCCGCTCAGCGGCCCCACGTCGCCGAAGGCCTCGATCGCACGGACCGAGCCCCGCTGGACCAGGTCGCGCGCCATCCCCTGGACGAGCATCCGCCCGATCCCGCCACCGACGAGTCGGGGATCGATCCACACCGTGGTCATCAGGACGGCATCGGCGGAGACCGGTCCGGACGGGAACGAGGCGACCCGCGGGACGAAGACCGGCGGTGCGTAGAGGACGAACCCCGCCGGCGTACCGTCCACCACGGCCACCCGCCCGCACGATCCCCATTCGCGGAGCACCTCGGAGATCCACGCCTCCTTGACCCCGATCGTCTCCGAGGAGTCGACGCGGCGATGGCCCACGGGGTCGCGCTCCCAGAACAGGCAGGCGCGGCACGGCGCCGGGACCTCGGCGAAGAGGTCCAGCGTCAGCGGCAGGATGCGGCGTGCCATGTCTCACCCTTGATACTCGGTTAAGGGTCTGTTACCAGCGTATGCGATCCTTCATGATGGTGACACCATGAATGATCTTCCCCAGCGCGCAACATCCTCCCGCCTCGATCCGTACGCGGACCGCTATGCCGCACGCACCGCAGGCATGACGGTCTCGGAGGTCCGAGCACTCTTCGCAGTCGCTGCGCGCCCGGAGGTCGTCTCGCTGGCAGGCGGCATGCCCAACATCTCCAGCCTCCCGCTGGACGTGGTCGGCGACTCGATCAAAGACCTCATCATGACCCAGGGCCCGACCGCGCTGCAGTACGGCGGCGGCCAGGGCGATCCCGTCCTGCGCGAGCAGATCTGCGGGGTCATGCGCCTGGAGGGCATCGAGGCCCACCCCGACGACGTCGTCGTCACCGTCGGCTCCCAGCAGGCCGTCGACCTGGTCACCCGCGTCTTCTGCGACCCCGGCGACGTGGTGATCTGCGAGGCCCCTTCGTACGTCGGTGCTCTCGGTGTCTTCAAGGGCTACCAGTGCGACATCGTGCACGCCGAGGTCGACGCCAGCGGCCTCATCCCGAGCGCGCTCGAGCAGGCGATCATCTCGACCAAGGCCTCCGGTCGCAAGGTGAAGTTCCTCTACACGATCCCGAACTTCCAGAACCCGACCGGCGTCACCATGACGCCCGAGCGCCGCACCGAGATCCTCGAGATCTGCCGGCGCCACGACATCCTGGTCCTCGAGGACAACCCGTACGGCCTCCTCGGCTTCGACGACGAGCCGCGCCCGGCAATGCGCGCCCAGGACCCGGGTGTCATCTACCTCGGCTCCTTCTCCAAGACGTTCTCCCCCGGCCTGCGGGTCGGCTGGGCGCTGGCCCCCTCCGCGATCCGTGAGAAGCTCGTCCTCGCCCAGGAGTCCGCGACGCTCTGTCCGCCGCCGTTCAACCAGATGGCCGTCTCCGCCTACCTCTCCAACCACGACTGGCAGGGCCAGATCAAGGAGATGCGGGAGATGTACCGCGAGCGCCGCGACGCCATGCTCGATGCGCTCGAGGCCTACATGCCCGCGGCCTGCACGTGGACCAAGCCCGACGGCGGCTTCTTCGTCTGGCTGACGCTGCCCTCCGGCATCGACAGCAAGGCGATGCTGCCCCGCGCGGTCACCTCGCGAGTCGCGTTCGTCCCCGGCACCGGCTTCTTCGCCGACGGCTTCGGCGCCTCCTCGATGCGGATCTCCTACTGCTATCCCACCCCGGAGCGGATCCGAGAAGGCGTGCGTCGCCTGGCGGGTGTCATCGAGGCCGAGATGGAGCTCCTGGAGACGTTCGGTGCCACCGGCCCCATCCCAGGTCTCCCCATCCGCGGCGCCGAGCACCCCTCGACGAACACGCAGTAGCCCAGCCGCCGGTGGTCGAGCCTGTCGAGACCACCGTGCTGACACAACGGGCATCTCGACAAGCTCGATGACCGAGCAACACCGCTGGTCGAGCCTGTCGAGACCACCCGTCCCGACACGAAAAGTCATCTCGACAAGCTCGATGACCGAGCAACACCGGTGGTCGAGCTTGTCGAGACCACCGTGCTGGAACGAAGGTCATCTCGACAGGCTCGATGACCGGACGGCATCCGATGGCCGGAGTAGAAATCTATTTGTCGACAAAGCGCTTTAGCGCTTGATGCCTAAATGGATTCGTCGGGTGCGGGCGACATCAGCTCGACGATCCGACGCAGGTCGTCGAGGGTGGCGAACTCGACGGTGATCTTTCCCTTGGAGCGCCCCAGATCGACCTTGACCCGGGTGTCGAAGCGGTCCGAGAGCTTGTCGGAGATCTCCTTGAGGCCAGGAGCGGTCGGCTTGGCCCTCCGCACGCGCGGCGTAGCGAAGGCGTCGCCGTCAGGATCGCCCAGAGCGACGATCTCCTCGAGGCCGCGTACGGAGATGCCTTCCGCGACCACCTTCTGCGCCAGCTTGTCCTGCTGCGGCTCGCCGTCGACCGCGAGCAACGCCCGGGCGTGACCGGCCGAGAGCACGCCGGCGGCGACCCGGCGCTGGACCGACGGGGACAGCTTCAGGAGCCGGATCGTGTTGGAGATCTGCGGCCGTGACCGGCCGATCCTCTGGGCGAGCTCGTCGTGGGTGCACTCGAAGTCGCTGAGCAGCTGCTGGTAGGCGGCCGCCTCTTCGAGGGGGTTCAGCTGCGAGCGGTGCAGGTTCTCCAGCAGGGCGTCCCGGAGCATGTCGGTGTCGTCGGTCTCGCGGACGATCGCCGGGATGACATCGAGGCCGGCCTGCTGGGTGGCGCGCCACCGGCGCTCACCCATGACCAGCTCGTAGGAGTCGGTCGCCACTTTCCGGACGACGATCGGCTGCAGGAGGCCGATTTCGTTGATCGAGTGGACCAGTTCGGCCATCGCGTCCTCGTCGAAGACCTGACGAGGCTGCACGTGGTTGGGGTGGATCTGGGTGACCGGCAGTTCGGCGAAGTATGCGCCGTCGACGGGTGCCAGATCCGAATTCTCGATCTGGCGGCCTGCCGCCGAGTCGGTGGACCTGGGGTCCACGGATGCGCCAGAAGTCGCTCCAGCGGAAAGGTCCGAATGACGGACGTCCAGCTGGACAGAAGCGCGATCCGCCGACTCGTTTCCGCCGGCGGGCGGAGCGGTCGGAATCAGCGAGCCCAGACCTCGTCCGAGACCACGCTTTGGCGGCTGCTTGCTCATATTTCAGTGTCCCCCATGTCAGTTCCGTGCCGTGTTACGGGTGATCTCGACAAGCTCGATCACCCCTGCTCGCTCCGTTTGGCGAGCTCCTTGGCGGCCTCGAGATAGCTCAGCGCACCCGGCGAGCCGGGGTCGTACGTCATCACCGTCTGCCCGAACGACGGCGCCTCGGACACGCGCACGGCGCGGGGGATGAACGTGCGCATGACCGTGTCGCCGAAGTGCTCGCGCACCTCCTCGGCGACCTGCGAGGCGAGGCGGGTGCGGGCGTCGTACATCGTGATCAGCATCGAGGAGACCTTGAGCGTCGGGTTCAGCGCGGCGCGCACCATCTCGACGGTCTTGAGGAGCTGGCCCAGGCCCTCCAGCGCGTAGTACTCCGCCTGGATCGGGATCATCACCTCGGTGCTCGCGACGAGCGCATTGACCGTGAGCAGGCCCAGCGACGGCGGGCAGTCGATGAGGACGTAGTCCCACCGGTCCTCCGCGTCACCAACTCGGGGAGACCTGGCCAGCGCCTCCTTCAGGCGCTGCTCGCGCCCGTCCTCCTCGACGAGCTCGACCTCGGCACCGGCCAGGTCGATGGTCGCCGGCACCAGCTCGAGGCCCTCGAGCTTCGGGACCGGAACCACGACGTTCTCGAGGCTGGCCCCCTCGACCAGGACCTCGTACGTCCCCGGGGTGCCCTGGAAGTGGTCGACGTCGAACGCGGTGCAGGCGTTGCCCTGTGGGTCGAGGTCGATGACGAGAACCTTCTGACCGAGCTGCGCCAGAGCCGCGGCGATGTTCACCGTCGAGGTGGTCTTGCCGACGCCGCCCTTCTGGTTGGCGGAGACGATCACGCGCGTGCTCGCCGGGCGCGGCAGCGGTGGCCGGTTGCTCGCCGCACCACGTGCCAGGAGCGTGTGCTCGGCAGCAGCGGCCAGCGGCGTCGCCTCTGTGTCGAAGTCGTTCTCGAAGGACGCGATGTCCCCGGCCGTACGGAGCCTGATCGACACCGGTTCGTCGGTTTCACGTGAAACGGCGTTCTGCGCGCTCTCGTCGTCGTACGGCATGTTTCCTCATCCTCATCGTTCGGTCATCGAGCTGGTCGAGATGCGGTGTATCGAGCTTGTCGAGATGCGGTGTATCGAGCTTGTCGAGATGCGGTGTATCGAGCTTGTCGAGATGACGTCTCACGCCCGAAAGCTCGTGGTCTCGACAAGCTCGACCACCTTCAGCGGCGGCGCTTCGTCTTTCGGGGCCCGCCCTTGGGCCCTTTCTGGCCGCCCTTCGGGACCGGCGGCCAATCTACCCGTGCGGGATCCGACCAAACCACCCGAACCGCAACAGTTGTCGTCTCCAAAACGTCAACACCGAGCTCTGAGACCGTCGGCGGCGCGCATGCCCACTTCTTCAGCGCCGCTTCGGCCTCCTCGATCTCCGCCTCGATGCTCGACCCCTTCATCGCGACCAGCGCACCCGTGGGGACGACCAACGGCATCGACCAGTCGAGCAGCTTGCCCAAGCCCGCCACGGCTCGCGAGGTCACCACGTCGAACCCGAGCTCGCCGTGGAAGGCGTCCGCCCTCCCCCGCAGCACCGTCACGTTCTCGAGGCCGAGATCCTCGGCGACCTCCTCGAGAAAGGTCGTACGCCGCAGCAGCGGCTCGATCAGCGTGATGTGCAGATCCGGGCGAGCGATCGCGAGGACCAGACCGGGGAGTCCCGCACCGGACCCGATGTCCGCCACCGCGACCCCCTCAGGGATCACCTCCCCCAGCACCGCGCAGTTGAGGATGTGTCGATCCCACAGCCTCGGAACCTCCCGCGGTCCGATCAGACCGCGCACGACCCCTGCGTCGGCCAGCCAAGCGGCGTACCTCTCCGCGAGCTCGAGTCGATCAGCCGGAAACACCTTCTCCGCCCGAGGGTCGAGCTCCCCCAGACCACCCAAGTCCCCACGTTCCTCGCTCACACACAAACTGTTTCACGTGAAACGCACAACCAAGAACTCCCGGTGGTCGAACCCGCCGAACATTGCGGCACGTACGTCCGGGGCATCTCGACAAGCTCGATGACCGGTGGTCGAGCCCGTCGAGACCACCCCACCCCGGTGGTCGAGCCCGTCGAGACCACCCCACCCCGGTGGTCGAGCCCGTCGAGACCACCCCACCCCGGTGGTCGAGCCTGTCGAGACCACCCCACGTACGTCCGGGGCATCTCGACAAGCTCGATGACCGGTGGTCGAGCCTGTCGAGACCACCACCCCGACGAACAGAGGTCTCGACAAGCTCGACCTCCGAGACTGTCGGTGGTGCCACTCATGATGAGGACATGGCTTACACATACATGCTTCTCTGCGGGGACCGAACTCTCTACGTCGGCAGCACCACAGACCTTGAACGCCGCATGACCGAACACCGAGTCGGCCTCGGTTCGGAGTACACCCGACACCGCCTCCCCGTGGAGCTCGTCTGGTACGAGCAATACGACAACGTCGAGCATGCGTTCATGCGGGAGAAACAGATCCAGAACTGGGGTCGGGCCAAGCGGCTCGCGCTCATCAGAGGAGAGCTCGGTGAGCTCCCACGCCTGGCCAACACCTCGACGACCCCACACCCCTTATCTACTCCGCAGCAACGGTCATCTCGACAAGCTCGATGACCGGTGGTCGAGCTTGTCGAGACCACCCCACGCACGTGCACGAGGACCCGATGGTCGAGCCTGTCGAGACCACCCCCAGCATGTGCTCGATGACCGGTGGTCGAGCTTGTCGAGACCACCCCACGCACGTGCACGAGGACCCGATGATCGAGCCCGTCGAGACCACCCCCCGCACATGCACGAGGACCCGGTGGTCGAGCTCACGAACCGCACGCGCGCATGGTCATCTCGACAGGCTCGATGGCCACCCCGTTTCACGTGAAACACACCTCCCTGAAGACGCCTGGAAGAACGTCAGCCCAACGAATTCGCAGAAGCGTTCCCAAAGGCGTCGTCGGGGCGTCGGGTGCGCTAAAGTCCGCGAGCAGCCTCGCGAATCTGATGCAACCGCGCACGCTGCTCGAACGTCTTAGTCGTAGAAGGTCGCACTCGGGGTGCGACTCCAGCGGCCCGTGCGACCGGGCCACCATCCATGACCACGGAGCTGATGTGAACGTCCGTAGAACCCCGGTGGCGATCTTCCTCACCACCATCCTCGCCTTGGGATTCTCCCTGGGCTCGATCGCGGCGCCGAGCAGCGCCCAGGCCACTGCGCCGACGGCCTCCGTCGGGCAGATCGGGCTGCACACGGCGTACACCGTCCTCTACCAGCAGGGCTCGACCGGCCTCGGGGTGCGCAAGGTCCAGGCGCGCCTCAAGGAACGGAGGATCTACAGCGGCCGGGTCACCGGCAACTACGGCTCGAAGACGACCAGCGCCGTGAAGGCCTTCCAGCGCAACCAGCGTCTGGCCATCACGGGCAAGGTCAACCAGCGCACCCTCGACCGGCTCCGCTCCCTGACGAGCACGCCGACCGATGCCAAGCTCTACAACCTCGACCGTCGTTGCCTCACCGGCCGTGTGCTCTGCGTCGACAAGACCGACCGTCGGATGCGCTACGTACGCGCCGGCAAGATCATCCGGGCGATGGACGCCCGCTTCGGTTGCTCCGACACCAAGACCCGCGAGGGCGCGTTCAAGGTCTTCAAGAAGAGCCGCAACCACGTCTCCTCGATCTACCACACGCCCATGCCGTACGCGATGTTCTTCAACGGCGGCCAGGCGGTGCACTACTCCTCCGACTTCGCCGCCCGCGGCTACAACGGCTGCTCCCACGGCTGTGCGAACGTCCGCAACAAGTCGTCTATCGCCTGGGTCTTCGACCAGATCCGTATCGGCGACCGGGTCGTCGTCTACTGGTCCTAGCTGAACCGGTGGTCGAGCTTGTCGAGACCACAAAGAGATCGCCCCTCGTGCCACACGGCACGAGGGGCGATCTCTTTGTGTCAGCGTCACTCAGGCAGTACGACCACGTAACGCCGCGGCTCGACGCCAGAGGACTCGGAGGTGAGCCCGGCACCGGCGACGGCGTCGTGGACGACCTTCCGCTCGAACGGCGACATCGGCTTGAGCGAGACCGGGGCACCGGACTCCTTGACCTTCGCGACGGTCTCGTCGGCGAGCGCCATGAGCGTCGAGCGACGGTCAGCACGGTAGCCACCGACGTCGAGCATCAGGCGGGACCGCTCACCGGTCTCGCGGTAGACCGCGAGCCGGGTCAGCTCCTGGAGCGCGTCCAGGACCTCGCCGTGGCGACCGACCAGCTGCTGCAGGTCGCCACCGACGATCGAGACGGCGGCACGGTCGCCCTCGACGTCCATGTCGAGGTCTCCATCGAGGTCGGCGATGTCGAGAAGCTCCTCGAGGTAGTCGGCCGCGATGTCACCTTCCTGCTCGAGCTGCTTGAGGCGCGTCTCTTCGCTGACCTCCTCCACCGGCTCAGTCACGGTCTCGCTCACATCCTGAGTCGTCACTTGGTTCCCCCGTCCTTCTGGGTCGTGGAGCGACCGGCGGTCGTGCCGGCCTTCTTCCGCTGGCTCCTGGTCTGGGCCTTGGGCTGGGTGCGCTGCGCGGGACGCTTCTCGGCCGCGGCCTCGTTGGCCTCGGCGATGTCGATCTCCGCGTCGGGCAGACCCTTCTTACGGCGCTTCTCCCGCTCGCGCTCCTGCTTGGCGTCGAACGCCGGCGTCCCCGGTGCGGGGTTGTTGCGGATCACGTAGAACTGCTGACCCATCGTCCACAGGTTGGAGGAGGTCCAGTAGAGGATCGTTCCGACCGGGAAGGCGATACCACCGACGGCGAACACGACGGGCAGCACGTAGAGGAGCAGCTTCTGCTGCTGGGCGTACTGACCGGTCATGGCGTCGGCCGGCATGTTCTTCGACATCAGCTGACGCTGGGTCAGGAAGGTGGTCGCGATCATCGCCACGACCAGGAACCCGGTGAGGAAGTACGTGCTCATGTGGTCGGCCGTCGTGAACTGGTCCGAGAGCAGCGAGCCCAGCCAGGTCGACGTCGCGAACTCGTGCGCGGCCTCGTCGCTCAGGAATCCCTTGCCGACACCGTCCGAGGCGTGCTCGAGCATGCGGAACAGCACGAAGAAGATCGGCATCTGCAGCAGCAGCGGCAGGCAGGACGCGAACGGGTTGGTGCCCGAGTCCTTGTAGAGCTTCATGGTCTCGTTGGCGAGCTTCTCGCGGTCGTGACCGTACTTCTTCTGCAGCTCCTTGACCTTCGGCTGCAGCAGCTGCATGTTGCGGCTGGAGTTGATCTGCTTCACGAACAGCGGGATCAGCAGCGCGCGGATGGTCACGGTCAGGCCGACGATGGCCAGGGCCCACTGCCAACCTTCAGACGGAATGACGTACGAGAACGCCTTCTGCCATACGAGCAGGATGCCCGAGATGGCGTAATACAGCGGTGTTGCGATCCATCCGAACAGATCGCCTATGGCTCCCACGGAATCAGGCTCCTCGGTTTGGGGAGTCCGCACTTACACGGACCAGGTCTTCAGGGTCTCTTGAAAATTTCGTCGGGGTCGGTACGGGATCGAAGCCCCGGGTCTTGGCCCAAGGGACGCAACGGGCCAGGCGGCGCGCCGTCAGCCAGCTCCCGCGCCAGGGGCCGTGGGCCTTGACGGCCTCGAGCCCGTACGCCGAGCACGACGGGTAGTAGCGACACACATCGCCGTAGAGCGGACTGATCAGAGTCCGCCACACGTGAAGCAGGCCGATCAGGACGGCCGCCACCAGGTGGTTGAGCTTGTCGAGACCACCCCGCACGACGTTCATGACAGCACTCGCGCGAGGCAGCGCCGCAGATCGGCGCCCAGGGCGTCGTAGTCCGCGTCGGCGGCAGCTGGAAGCGCACGGACCACAAGCACAGCAGAGCCCGGGAGTCCGCTCAGGGACTCCCGGGCCTGGTGACGCAGTCTGCGCTTCACGCGATTCCGGACGACGGCCGGACCGACGGCCTTGCTCACCACGAAGCCCACCTGCGGCTCGCTCTCCCGGTCGGCAGCTGGGCCGGTGCCGGGGACGAGCAGATGGACCACCAGACTCTTCGAGCCCGCGCGCTTGCCTCGTCGTACTGCTTCTTTGAAGCCCGACGAATCGACCAGTCGGTGGCGACGTGGCAACACGCGCGTGGTGGCTGAGGCCGCGGCCTCAGACGGTCAGGCTCTTGCGACCCTTGCCGCGGCGCGCAGCGAGGATCGCGCGGCCGGCACGGGTGCGCATGCGCAGGCGGAAACCGTGCGTCTTGTGACGGCGGCGGTTGTTCGGCTGGTAAGTACGCTTGCTCACGGGTGCTTCCTTAGTGTGTGGTGTGGTGGCCGGTCGCTCTTCCGGCTGTCCTGCTTGTTAGGACCAAGAATCACGCACCCGTGGAACGGGCGACCTAGTAACGGTACGTGGATGGCGAAACCACGGTCAAACTCGCGCCCTATCACACACCTGTGATTCGCCCTCCCCCTGTGGAGGACGGGTTGCCCATGACCCTCGCCAGCCGGTAGTTTCGTCCTCTACCGAGGTTTCCCTGCACATCGTCAGGAGCATCGGCCGCATTCGGGGGGATGCCACGCAGGGAACTAGTTTTCCCGCCTGACCTGCCGAAACGGTCGGATTCTCGAGGACGGCGAAGTGTCTCGGTTGGTCTCCGATGCCTACATTCGGGGATGCTCCACAGCTTGTGGAAAAGTCTGTGGAGGATGTAGACCGGACCGCTGCATCAATCCAGGCTGCATCAATAAAAGACCACCCACCCGAGCCATCAGGGAAGGCAGGAACCTGTGGAGCACTCCGGCCTCGCGCCAGAACCACAGCCAGATCTCCAGTCCGCATGGACGAAGGTGGTCGCCGAGCTTCCGCCGAACCAGCGGGCCTGGCTCCGGGACAGTGAGCCCCTCACTCTGCACGGATCGACCGCGATCGTCGAGGTCCCCAACGACTTCACCCGCAACCAGATCGAGGGCCGCCTGCGTGGCTCCCTCGAGAGGTCGCTGGGCGAGATCTTCCATCGCGAGATCCGCATCGCGGTCACCGTGAACCCCGATCTCGACGTCACGCCTGATCCCGACACTCAGGCGATCATGATCTCCGAGCGGGAGATCGCCGCCGCGGACGCTGCCGCCGCCGCTGCCCTGCAGCAGCAGTCGCCATTCTCGAACAGCGCAGCCGCGAACCAGTCGGCGTTCCCGCACCAGTCGGTCTACCCGCCCAACTCGCCCGGTCTGATCCCCGGCCCCCTGCCGGCGAGCGCGCCGCACGGCGAGCAGGGCGCGCCCGCTGCGTACTCGGCGCCGCAGGCTCCCGTCGCGCCGCCGGCCGCGCAGCAGCCGGCTCCGCCCTCGGCGCATGGAGACGTACGTCCTGGATATGGCGACATGTCGACAAATCCACCGGTGCCTCCGGTGGCTCCCGTCGAGGAGCCGGTTCCGCCCCGGCCGCTCGTCCCTGGTCCGCCCACGCGGCCGAGCGAGCCGAGCCACAACGTCCTCGAGACCCGGCTGAACCCGAAGTACACCTTCGAGACGTTCGTCATCGGCTCCTCCAACCGGTTCCCGCACGCGGCCGCGGTCGCGGTCAGCGAGGCGCCGGGCAAGGCCTACAACCCGCTGCTCGTCTACGGGGAGTCGGGTCTGGGCAAGACCCACCTGCTGCACGCGATCGGCCACTACGTGCGGAGTCTCTACTCCGGGGCGAAGGTGCGCTACGTCAGCTCGGAGGAGTTCACCAACGAGTTCATCAACGCGATCCGCGACGACCGGCAGGACCGGTTCAAGCGGCGCTACCGCGATGTCGACGTCCTGCTGATCGACGACATCCAGTTCTTGGAGGGGAAGACCCAGACGCAGGAGGAGTTCTTCCACACCTTCAACACGCTCCACAACGCCAACAAGCAGATCGTGCTCACCTCCGACCGGCCGCCCAAGCGGCTCGAGGCGCTCGAGGACCGGCTGCGCAACCGGTTCGAGTGGGGTCTGATCACGGACGTCCAGCCGCCGGACATCGAGACCCGCATCGCGATCCTTCGGAAGAAGGCCGCCATGGAGCGGCTCACCGCGCCGCCGGACGTGCTCGAGTTCATCGCGAGCAAGATCCAGACCAACATCCGTGAGCTCGAGGGTGCGCTGATCCGGGTGACGGCCTTCGCCAACCTCAACCGGCAGGACGTCGACCTGACGCTGGCCGAGATCGTGCTCAAGGATCTGATCCCCGAGGGTGGCGAGCCCGAGATCACCGCCGGCCTGATCATCGCCCAGACCGCCGCGTACTTCGGGCTGTCGATCGACGAGCTCACCGGGCCCTCACGTGGGCGTCACCTCGTCATGGCCCGCCAGATCGCCATGTATCTGTGTCGGGAGCTCACCGAGGACTCCCTGCCCAAGATCGGCAAGCACTTCGGCGGCCGCGACCACACCACCGTGATGTACGCCGAGCGCAAGATCAACCAGCTGCTCGCCGAGCGCCGGGCCGTCTTCAACCAGGTCTCCGAGCTCACCAACCGCGTCAAGATGCAGGCCCGCCAGGCGTAGCCCAACCAGCAGTCGTACGCGGCCGCCGCCCCTCCCGGGCCGGCGGCCGTTTCGCGTTTTGGGATTTGTAAAACCCACAGGACGAGATTTCCCAGGTTGTCCACAGCCCACAGGCTGGGTGGAACCTGTGGAGAACCGGCCGTTCAAATGGGATGGAAAAGGGGATGGCCTGTGCACAAAACACTCGAACGGGCCGACAACTCTCCACAGCCCACAGTGACGTGCGTCATTTCAGCATCGCGTCCACATCCCCTGTGGAATCACATTTCCGGGCATGACCAGGGAAGACGCTGCTCATCCACATTTCCCACAGATGCTCTTACAACGTACGAAACTATTTAGATCCATGGATCCTCCGTGAAATTCCACGAACGCCCTTCCCTGGGGACAACCCGCTCGCCGAGCCGAGTGCACAGGGACGCCTGTGCAGACCGGACACAGCTGAGCGCTTACCGGTTGTCGGCGGTCCGTGGCAGGATGCGTACTCCAGGTCATGTCAACGCGGGGGCGTTCCGGAACCGGTGGCGTCTTCCCCAAGGTTCAATCAGAGCCCGGACCGCATGTCCTCAACCGCCCCGATGTCGAGTTAGAAGAAGGACAGGTCATCGTGAAGTTCCGCGTCGACCGCGACGTGTTCGCGGATGCCGTCGCCTGGGCTGCCCGCAGCCTTCCGGTCCGCCCCAGCACCCCGGTGCTCTCAGGTCTCCTGATCGAGGCGGGTCACGAGGGCCTGGTGCTCTCGACATTCGACTACGAGACCTCAGCGCGGGCGACGCTCTCGGCCGAGGTCGCCGACGAGGGCAAGGCCCTGGTGTCCGGCAAGCTGCTCGCCGACATCTGCCGCAGCCTCCCGGCCAAGCCGGTCGAGATGGTCACCGATGGTGCCCGCGTCTCGCTCACCTGCGGGAGCGCGCGGTTCAGCCTCCAGACCATGCCGGTCGAGGACTACCCGACGCTGCCGGAGATGCCGACCGCGGCCGGCACGGTGAAGTCCGAGCTGTTCGCCCACGCCGTCGCCCAGGCCGTGACCGCCGCCGGTCGCGACGACATGCTCCCGGTGCTGACCGGCGTGCGGCTCGAGATCGAAGGCTCCACGATCTCGCTGCTCGCCACCGACCGCTTCCGGCTCTCCCACCGCGAGCTCGAGTGGAACCCGGCGACTCCCGACGAGAGCCTGGCCGCGCTGGTGCCGGCGAAGGTCCTCGGTGACACCGCCAAGTCGCTGACCAGCGGCAGCGAGGTCACCCTCGCGCTGTCCACCACCGGCACCGGCGAGGGCATCATCGGCTTCGAGGGCGCGGCCGCGGGTGGCGTACGTCGCACCACGACGCGCCTGCTCGACGGTGAGTTCCCGAAGGTGCGCAGCCTCTTCCCTGCCGAGCATCTCACCACCGCGCTGGTCGACAAGGCCTCCCTGGTCGAGTCGGTCAAGCGCGTGGCCCTGGTCGCCGAGCGCAACACCGCGGTCCAGATGGTCTTCGAGGACGGCGTGCTCACCCTCGACGCCGGCTCCGGCGACGAGGCCCAGGCGTCCGAGTCGATCGAGGCGACCATGGAGGGCGAGGGGCTCACCACCGGATTCAACCCGCAGTTCCTCCTCGACGGGCTGCAGGCCATCGACGAGCAGGTCGTCGAGCTCGCCTTCACGCAGGCTCCGAAGCCTGTGGTGATCAGCGGCAAGCCGGCCGAGGGTGGCGAGGAGCCGGGGTTCCGCTACCTGCTGATGCCGCGGCGCCTGCTTTCCTGATCCACCCCCTCACTAGGGTGGTCTTGTCTCGACAAGCTCGACACACGCGACAAGACAGCTCGACCACCGATTTCGCCTGATAGGAACTTGCATGCACATCGGACTCGTCGGCCTCGGCAAGATGGGTGGCAACATGCGCACCCGGCTGCGGGAGGCTGGTCACACCGTCGTCGGATACGACCGCAACCCCGATCTCGCCGACGTGGCGAGTCTGGCGGCGCTCGTCGAGGCGTTGCCCAGTCCCAAGGTGGTCTGGGTGATGGTGCCGGCGGGCGACCCGACGCGTTCCACGATCGACGAGCTCAAGGAGCTCCTCGGCGAGGGCGACCTGGTGGTCGACGGCGGCAACTCGAAGTACACCGATGACGCCAAGAACGCCGCGAGCCTTGCCGAGAACGGCATCGGCTTCGTCGACTGCGGCGTCTCGGGCGGCGTCTGGGGTCTGCAGAACGGATACGCGCTGATGTACGGCGGCTCCGACGAGGACGCCGCCAAGGTGATGCCCGCCTTCGAGGCGCTCAAGCCGACCGGCACCGAGGACGGTCTGGTCCACTGCGGCGTCACGCCTGGTGCTGGCCACTTCTCGAAGATGGTCCACAACGGCATCGAGTACGCGATGATGCAGGCCTACGCCGAGGGCTGGGAGCTTCTCGACAAGGTCGACATCGTCGACAACGTCCCCGAGATCTTCGCCTCGTGGCGCACGGGCACCGTCGTACGTTCCTGGCTTCTCGATCTTCTCGTCGACCAGCTGCGCGCCGACGAGCACCTCGACAAGATCAAGGGCTACGCAGACGACTCGGGCGAGGGTCGCTGGACTGTCGAGGCAGCGATCGAGAACGCCGTGCCGATGCCGGCGATCTCGGCCTCGCTGTTCGCGCGGTTCGTCTCGCGCCAGGAGGACGACCACGCCATGAAGGCGATCGCCGCGATGCGCAACGGGTTCGGTGGGCACGCGGTGATCTCGGAGTCGGAGGCCTGAGCACCCGCTTGCGCGGGTGGTCATCTCGACAGGCTCGATACAACGCTCGACAAGCTCGACCACCTAGATGGCGGGGATGGCCCCGGTCATGGTGAGGATCAGGCGTACGGCGCCGTAGGCGACGAAGAGGGCGAAGAAGCCGAGGATGATCGGGCTTCGCACCAGCTTGTCGAGGTCGGCGGGGCGCCGCCGGCTCAGCCGGGCGCGCACGGAGACCACGGCAAGGACGACGATCGCCACGATGAGCACCGGTCCGAACCAGTTGCTCGCCAGCGACGAGCCGATGTCGCCGTGCATCAGGTAGACCCATGACCGGGTCAGTCCGCAGCCGGGGCAGGGCAGCCCAGTCAGGGCACGGAACGGGCAGAGCACCGGGCCGTCCTCGATGCCGCCGGCCGGTAGGAGCGCCGCGATGAGGATCCCGCCGACGCCGATGGCGGCCGTGACCTCCGTGGAGCTCACCGCCGCGATGCGCTGATGCAGGTCAGGCGAGGGGTTTGCCGTCGGCATCCGGGAACTTTCGCACGATGACGAGGATGAGGTCGATGATCGTCCAGATCCCGAAGCCACCACAGGTGATCAGCTTGAGGATGCCGAGGCCGATCTGTCCGACGTAGAACCGGTCCACGCCGAAGGGACCCAGGAAGATCGAGAGCAGCAGCGTGACGAGCCACTCGCGGCTCGAGAAGACACCCGGGATCTGTTTCACGGGAAACCACTGCTGGTCGGTGCCGAGGCTGGCCGGGGTGTCCGACTTGATCTGCCCGGCGGCAGCCATCTGAGCGAGCTGCTGGACCGGGTAGGGCCCGTGGACCTGGCCCATCACCGACAGATAGAAGGGCCCGGCCGGCTCGCTATAGGCGGGTTGCCCTGGAGGCGGACCGTACGGGTTGGGAGACTGGGTCATGCAGGCACCTTAACGAGAGAGGAAACTCGATGTACGTCTCACACCTCTCTCTCCACGACTTCCGCTCCTATCCGAGCGTCGAGGTCCCGCTCGAGGCGGGCGTGACCGCCTTCGTCGGGCGAAACGGCCAGGGCAAGACCAACCTTGTCGAGGCGATCGACTACCTCTCCCGCCTGCAGTCCCACCGCGTCGCGACCGATGCGCCGCTGGTCCGGGCCGGCGCCGAGCAGGCGGTCGTGCGCGCCGCAGTCGTACGCGACGGTCGCACCGCGACGCTCGAGGTCGAGATCAACGCCGGGCGCGCCAACAAGGCCAGGATCAACAAGAGCCCGCTCCCCCGCACCCGCGACCTGGTCGGCCTGGTCCGCACCGTCGTCTTCTCCCCCGAGGACCTGACCCTCGTCAAGGGCGACCCCTCCGACCGGCGGCGCTTCCTCGACGACCTGATGATCCTGCGCGCACCCCGTCTGGCAGGCGTACGCAGCGACTACGACCGCGTTCTCAAGCAGCGCAACTCGCTGCTGAAGACCGCCGGCCTCGCGCGCGGCTCCGCCCGAGAGGGCGCGCTCGCCACCTTGGCCGTCTGGGACGACCACCTCGCCGCCATCGGCGCCGAGATCCTGGCCCAGCGGCTCGCCCTGGTCGAAGCGCTGAGACCGTACGTCGGCAAGTCCTATGAGACGGTCGCCCGCGGCGCGAGCCGCGACGACGCCGAGATCACCTACAAACCGGTGGTCGAGGTGGTCGAGCCTGTCGAGACCACCACCCCGACCGTCGAGTCCCTCCGCGAGGCGATCCTGTCCGAGCTGGCAAGACGCCAGAAGGACGAGCTCGACCGCGGC
The DNA here is from genome assembly GCF_042719275.1 of Nocardioides sp. NPDC058538. Taxonomy (NCBI): domain Bacteria; kingdom Bacillati; phylum Actinomycetota; class Actinomycetes; order Propionibacteriales; family Nocardioidaceae; genus Nocardioides; species Nocardioides sp. NPDC058538. Next base: position 93,075 of record NZ_JBHXNY010000009.1, read on the forward strand.
ATCAGTCTCGTCGGCCCCCACCGTGACGACCTGCTCCTCCACATCAGCGCCGGCGCCGAGCGTCTCCCGGTCAAGGGCTACGCCAGCCATGGCGAGTCGTGGTCCTTCGCGCTGGCGCTCCGGCTGGCGGCGTACGACCTGCTGCGCGCCGACGGCGACGACCCGATCCTGATCCTCGACGACGTCTTCGCCGAGCTCGACAGTCAGCGCCGGGTCCAGCTGGCCGAGCTGGTCGCCGACGCCGAGCAGGTTCTCGTCACCGCGGCGGTCCCCGAGGACGTACCTGCCGCTCTCGCCGGTGCCCGCTACCACGTCACGGCAGGCGAGGTGACCCGCGATGAGTGACGAGGACCCGGAGGTGGTCGAGCCTGTCGAGACCACCCCGGAAGAAGAGGAGCCGGAGAAGCGCGCCGACGGCCTAGACCTGGCCCGCTCCCTGACCCGGGCAACAGCGAAGATGCCCGCGCCCAAGGCAGGGATGCGGAAGAAGCGGCGTACGCCGGACAACGCCACCCGGCGCGGCACGGTCTCCGGCGCCCGGCCCGATGACCGCGACCCCCAGATGATCGAATCGGTGGTGAGCCGGATGGTCAACGACCACGGCTGGGACACCTCGCTGCGCGTCCACGGCGTGATGGCCCGCTGGCCCGACATCGTCGGTGAGGAGATCGCTGACCACACGACCCCGGAGTCGTACGCCGACGGCAAGCTCTCCGTACGCACCGACTCCACCGCCTGGGCCACCCAGCTCAAGCTGCTGGCGCCGACCCTGGTGAAGCGCCTCAACGAGGAGCTGGGTCACGGCACCGTCCTCCTCATCGAGGTGCTCGGACCGCATCTGCCCTCGTGGAAGAAAGGCCCCCGGGGCCTACGCGACGGCCGCGGGCCGCGCGACACCTACGGCTGAGATCCCAGTCGGGAGCAGAGCGTGAACACGTGTTCGAGCCTCAGTGCGTGAGCCGCGATCTGCCGCGCCAGGCGCCCCAAGGACGTATAGGGACTCACCGAGCCCCCTGCTGAGGGCCTAGAGACGCCGTCAGGAGACGTACAGACGCTCATTTCGATGACAGTTCCCCCTCAGGAACGGCGGCATGCGTGGAATCCGGGGTTCTACGGGGTAATATGGGGACTGGGTCGATCGTCCTAGGTTTTAACCTCCCGGCGCTGGTCGGCCCGTTGCATGCCCGACCGACACCATGTCCGAATCCGGACCGAAATGACAGGTGGATCGCACCGGTGACCGCTGCCGACCAGACGACTCCCATGCCGGACGACAAGACCACAGACGGAGTCGAATACGACGCGTCTGCCATCCAGGTCCTCGAAGGGCTCGAAGCGGTCCGCAAACGACCGGGTATGTACATCGGCTCGACCGGAGCCCGCGGCCTGCACCACCTGATCTGGGAGATCGTGGACAACGCGGTCGACGAGGCGCTCGCCGGCTACTGCGACACCATCAAGGTGACGCTCCGTGACGACGGCTGGGTGAGCGTCTCCGACAACGGCCGAGGCATCCCGACCGACACCGCCGCCGGCCAGGAGATCCCCGCCGCGACCCTGGCGCTGACCGTGCTGCACGCCGGCGGCAAGTTCGGCGGCGGCGGCTACAAGGTCTCCGGCGGTCTGCACGGCGTCGGCTCCTCCGTGGTGAACGCCCTCTCGACCAAGCTCCACATGGAGATCAAGAACCGGGGCCGCCTGTGGGAGCAGGAGTTCACCAGCGGCGTACCCGACTACGACCTGCGCGAGGTGCGTGAGCTCGAGGAGGGCGAGCGCACCGGCACCACGATCTCCTGGAACGCCTCGAGTGACATCTTCGAGTCGACCGACTACAACCTCGAGACCATCTCGAGCCACTTCCGCGAGACCGCGTTCCTCAACAAGGGGCTGCGGATCGAGCTGCGCGACGAGCGTCCGGAGGCCTCCGCCATCGCCGAGGCGGTCGAGGACGGCACGAGCGAGTCCGACACCGACAGCGCCGACGAGCTGCACAGCTCCGGCAACGGCGAGCGGGTGCTGGAGCAGTCCTTCTACTACGAGCGCGGCTTGGCCGACTACGTCGACCACCTCAACAAGCGCAAGACCCCGGTCTCCAGCATCATCGCCTTCGAGACCGAGACCGACGACAAAGCGCCCAACCCGATGAGCGTCGAGATCGCCATGCAGTGGCAGGCGTCCTCCTACAACGAGTCGGTCCACACCTTCGCCAACACGGTCAACACCCCCGGCGGCGGCACCCACGAAGAGGGCTTCCGCGCCGCGCTCACCACCCTGGTCAACCGCTGGGGCGAGGAGTGGGGTCTGATCAAGAAGAAGGAGGACCGGCTCACCGGTGACGACATCCGCGAGGGTCTCACCGCGATCATCTCGGTGAAGATCAGCGAGCCGCAGTTCGAGGGCCAGACCAAGGACAAGCTCGGCAACACCGAGGTCAAGGGCTTCGTGCAGGGAGCGGTCAACGACCGGCTCGGCGCCTGGCTGGAGGAGAACCCGGCCGAGGGCAAGGAGGTCATCCGCAAGTCGATGGCTGCCGCCTCGGCCCGGATCGCCGCCCGCAAGGCCCGTGACCTGGCCCGCAACCGCAAGGGCATCGGCGGCGGTGGCGGTCTGCCCGGCAAGCTCGCCGACTGCCAGTCGACCAACCCCGAAGAGTGCGAGATCTTCGTCGTCGAGGGTGACTCCGCGGGTGGCTCGGCCAAGTCCGGCCGCGACCCGCGCATCCAGGCGATCCTCCCGATCCGAGGCAAGATCCTCAACGTCGAGAAGGCCCGGATCGACAAGGTGCTGGCCAATCAGGAGGTCCAGTCGATCATCTCCGCGCTGGGCACCGGCGTGCACGACGACTTCGACATCAACCGGCTGCGCTACCACAAGATCGTGATGATGGCCGACGCCGACGTCGACGGCCACCACATCAACACGCTGCTGCTGACGTTGCTGTTCCGGTTCATGAAGCCGCTGATCGAGCAGGGGTACGTCTACCTCGCCCAGCCGCCGCTCTACCGCCTGCGCTGGAACAAGCCGGCCGAGCACGAGTTCGTCTACTCCGACTCCGAGCGCGACGCCCTCATGCGCGACGGTCTCGAGCAGGGCAAGAAGCTGCCCAAGGAGAACGCGGTCCAGCGCTACAAGGGTCTGGGCGAGATGAACGCCGACGAGCTGTGGGAGACCACGATGGACCCGTCGCAGCGACTCCTGCTGCAGGTCACCCTCGAGGACGCCGCTCACGCCGACGAGATCTTCTCCATCCTCATGGGCGAGGACGTCGCCGAGCGACGCTCCTTCATCCAGCGCAACGCCAAGGACGTCCGATTCCTCGATATCTGAGTCTCGCCGAGGCCGTAGATACCGATAGACGCACGCAGAAAGTGAAATCGTGACCGAGACTCCTCCGGAAGGCCCCGGGCAGACCGCTGCCGGCGGCCGGATCGAGACCATCGAGCTGCAGTCCTCGATGCAGGCCAGCTACATCGACTACGCCATGGCCGTCATCGTCGGTCGGGCGCTGCCCGACGTCCGCGACGGCCTGAAGCCCGTCCACCGCCGGGTGCTCTACGCGATGTACGACGGGGGCTACCGTCCCGACCGCGGGTTCTCCAAGTGCGCCCGTGTCGTCGGTGAGGTGATGGGTAACTACCACCCCCACGGCGACTCGGCGATCTACGACACCCTGGTCCGGCTCGCGCAGCCGTGGGTGCTGCGCAACCCGCTGATCCACGGCCAGGGCAACTTCGGCTCGCCCGGCAACGACCCGGCCGCGGCCATGCGTTACACCGAGTGCCGGATGGCGCCGCTTGCGCTGGAGATGGTCCGCGACATCACCGAGGACACCGTCGACTTCGGCCCCAACTACGACGGTCGCTCCCAGGAGCCGGCGATCCTGCCGGCGCGGTTCCCGAACCTGCTGGTGAACGGCTCGGCCGGCATCGCGGTCGGGATGGCGACCAACATCCCGCCGCACAACCTGCGTGAGGTCGCCTCCGGCGCCAAGTGGGCGCTCGAGCACCCCGACGCCACTCGTGAAGAGCTCCAGGACGCGCTGCTCGAGCGGATCAAGGGCCCAGACTTCCCCAACGGCGCCCTGATCGCCGGCCGCGAGGGCATCGAGCAGGCCTACCGCACCGGCCGCGGCTCGATCACCCAGCGCGCGGTGATCGAGGTCGACGAGGACGCCAAGGGCCGCACCAACCTGGTGATCACCGAGCTCCCCTACATGGTGAACCCGGACAACCTCGCCCAGAAGATCGCCGACCTCGCCGACACCGGCAAGGTGCAGGGCATCGCGGACGTCAAGGACAACACCTCCTCCCGCACCGGGCAGCAGCTCGTGGTCGTGCTCAAGCGCGACGCGGTCGCCCGCGTCGTACTCAACAACCTGCTCAAGCACACCGAGCTGCAGACCAACTTCTCCGCCAACATGCTGGCGCTGGTCGACGGGGTGCCGCGCACCCTGACCCTCGACCAGTTCATCTCCCACTGGGTCGAGCACCAGATCGACGTCATCCGGAGGCGTACGGCATTCCGGCTGCGTAAGGCCGAGGAGGACGCCCACATCTGGCGCGGCCTGGTCAAGGCGCTCGACCAGCTCGACGCGGTCATCGCGCTGATCCGCTCCTCCCCCGAGGTCGACGACGCTCGCCAGGGCCTGATCCGGCTGCTCGAGATCGACGAGGTCCAGGCCAACGCGATCCTCGACATGCAGCTGCGTCGCCTCGCGGCGCTGGAGCGGCAGAAGATCGTCGACCGTCTGGCCGAGCTCGAGGTCATCATCGCCGACCTCGAGGACATCCTCGCCAACGTGACCCGCCAGCGTCAGATCGTCATGGACGAGCTCGACGAGATCGTCGCGAAGTACGGCGACGACCGCCGCACCCAGATCATCGCGGCTGACGGCGACCTCTCCATGGAGGACCTCATCCCCGATGAGGAGCTGGTCGTCTCGATCACCCGCGGCGGCTACGCCAAGCGCACCCTCGCTGGCGAGTACCGCACCCAGAAGCGCGGTGGAAAGGGCGTACGCGGCGCCACCCTGCGCGGCGACGACGTGGTCGAGCACTTCATCTCGACCACGAACCACCACTGGCTGCTCTTCTTCACCACCGCCGGCCGGGTCTACCGGATCAAGGCCTACAACCTGCCCGAGGCGGCGCGTGACGCCAAGGGCGGTCACGTGGCCGGGCTGCTCTCCTTCCAGCCGGACGAGTCGATCGCCCAGGTGCTCGCGATCCGCGACTACGAGCAGGCGCCCTACCTCGTGCTGGCCACCCGCTCCGGTCTGGTCAAGAAGACCCGGCTCGGGGACTACAACTCGCCCCGCCAGGCCGGCGTCATCGCGATCAACTTCCGCGAGGACGACGACGAGCTGATCGGCGCCGAGCTGGTCAACTCCGAGGACGACATCCTGCTGGTCTCCCGCAAGGGCCAGGCGATCCGGTTCCGCGCCGACGACAACCAGCTGCGGCCGATGGGCCGGGCGACCTCGGGTGTCACCGGCATGAAGTTCCGGGAGGGCGACTCGCTGCTGTCGATGTCGGTCATCCGGGCCGAGCACGTCGCCGCCGAGATCGCGGCCGGGCTCTCCGAGGCCAACGAGGACACCGCGGACGTCGCGGCTCCCGTCTCCGGCGCCGAGTCGCCCGACGAGGTCAAGGAGCAGTTCGTCTTCACCATCACCGATGGTGGCTTCGCCAAGCGTACGAAGATCTCCGAATACCGGCTGCAGTCCCGCGGCGGTCTGGGCATCAAGACGATGGCCTTGGCCAACGCCGATCGCGGCGGTCTGGTCGGGGCGTTCATCGTGGTCGACGGCGACGAGATCCTCTCGATCACCGCGACCGGTCAGGTCGTACGCAGCCCGATCAACGCCGACTTCCGGCCGACCGGCCGCTCCACCCAGGGCGTCAAGTTCGTCTCGCCCAAGAAGGGTGACTCGGTCGCCGTCGTCGCGCGTTCCGTCGAGGCCCGCGAGGTCGACGATGACGTCGTCACCGGGACAGAGGTTGCGGATGATGTAACAATCGGGGAAGACGGCGAGCACGGAGCGCCGTCCGAGACCACGACGGAAGATGAATCCTGATGACGGACCGCACCGCCGACCGTACGACTGGGGGAGTCGCGATGACCGAGCGGAACGAGACCGCGCAGCCGGTGACCCAGCGGATCACGGACACGGTCGCCAACGCGGCTAGGCGTACGACTTCGGCGGTGGCCTCGACCGCCCGCACCTCCGGCCCCGCCGGCGCGGAGCGGGACGCGGTCAGCGGCTCGTCCCGCCGGGCCCGCCTGAGCCTGAGCCGCATCGACCCGTGGTCGGTCATGAAGATGGCCTTCCTGCTCTCGATCGCGCTCAGCGTCGTGGTGATCGTCGCCGTCTTCGTGATCTGGTCGGTCCTCGGTGCCGCCGGGGTGTGGGACTCGATCAACCAGGCGGTCCAGGACGTCGTCGGTGACTCCAGCGCCGGCTGGAACGTGCAGGACTACCTCGGCCTCCCCCGCATCATGGGCTTCACCATGGTCGTCTCGGTCGTCAACATCGTCCTGATGACCGCCGTCGCCACCCTCGCCGCGTTCCTCTACAACATGGCCGCCGCCCTCCTCGGTGGCGTCGAAGTAGAGCTCACCGAGAACTGAGCCCCGCTCGAACCCGCAACCTGGGGAGGGTTGTCCGAACACCGTTCGGATGGCCCTCCCCAGGTTCATTCGTTCACGGGGCAGGTTTGGCCACAGTTCTTCCAGCCTCCCGCTCCACCGCCGCCCAAGCCCGCTGCTCCCAGGTGAGCGGCCCGGTGTGATTGACGTAGACGCGCGGGTGCACGCGGCGGAGCTCGTTGCGACGTACGGACCGCTCGATGTCGATCCTGGTCAGACCGCCGGCGGTGAGCTGGGCATCGGTGGCGACGCCGTCCTGCATCCGTCGCTGAGCATCCAGCATCCGCGCTGCATCCTCGCGCGCGGAGATCGCCTGCAGGCCTCCGAGTCGGACATGTTGGCTCCCCAGGGTCGACGAGGCCTCATCGTTTTGGTGCCCCGGGCAGCTGCCGGGTAATGTTTCTCTCGCCTGCTGGTAGGGGCTTCCACCCTCCAGTTGGCGCCTGCGCTTATAGCTCAGACGGTTAGAGCACCACACTGATAATGTGGGGGTCGGAGGTTCAAGTCCTCCTAAGCGCACAGCAGTTTCACCAGGTCAGAGGCTCCTTCGGGGGCCTCTTCCTCGTTTTCATCGCCCCGCGTATACCCGTCGGAGGCTCGTTAACTAGACCGCGGCCCCGAGTCGGTGCCCGAGACCACGGCACCAACGGCACACGTCGTGGTGTCGCTCTCCACGTAGGAGGAGTCACCCTGACTGCTCCGTTGGTGCCGAACACGGTAACCAGTCACGCGCTACGAATGCACGCGCTCCGGGAGATCGGCCGATCTCGAGGGACTTCTTGGATTCAGAGCCGGCTGGACGCGTCGTGGTCGTGGGTGGGGACGACCCGCATCAGGTGGCGAGCCAGGTGCAGGCGGTGGAGGGTGGCGAAGGCGGCGTCTCGGTCCTCGTCGACGAGGTCTCCGGGGAAGGCCGGCTTCTGCCTGACCAGATCGACCTGGTCGTAGTGCCAGGCGGCGTCGCCGGCGATCAGGACCCAGCCCGACGGGGTTCGGGCGAGGACGCCGATGCTGCCCGGCGTATGGCCGGCGAGCTCGACGAGCAGGACGGAGCTGTCGCCGAACATGTCGTGGGAGGCGGTGAAGGTCGCGACGGGCGGGCCGTCGAGGTCGTACGTCTCCACAGGCCGACCATCGGTCAGGGCCGGGCGGACGCCTCCGACAGGCGGCTGACCGGGGCCGAGGATCCAGTCGCGCTCGGTGGTCCGAAGGCGTACCGGCAGGCCGGGGAGATCCAGGAGGCCGCAGACGTGGTCCCAGTGTGCGTGGGTCGGGAGGGCGAAGTCCGGCTTGACCAGCGCTGTCTGCAGCGAGTCGACGGTGGCGATGGTGTCGGCCGGAGGCGTGACCAGGCGTCGCAGCATGGCCGGGAGCTCGCTCAGAGCGCGTTCGGGGGCGTCGCGGCAGTAGGACGGATCGACGACGAACGTCGCCTCGGGATGAGTGATCACGAAGCAGGTCATCGCGTTGCGTACGCGCCGGCGGAGGCCGCGCCCTCGATGAGGCCGCCGGCGGGCAGGCTGCGCGGGACCTGAGGCATCGTGCTGACCGTCACCGTACGGTCGCCCGAGGGCAGGCCGGCGTCGGTGATCGTGGAGAGGAGTCGTTCGTCCGGGCGGCGCGGACGCAGCATGCCGCGACCGAATCCGGTCAGGGCACCGATCAGCTCTCGAGCTGCCGGCGTGGCAGGGGAATCAGTGGGGTTGCTCGTCACACGACGAACCTAGCGACCGTGGCACGGCCCGCCATCCGATCGCGGTAGGAACCGCATGCGAATATCGCCATCATGACGAAGATCGACCTTCCGTTCGACCTCGACTCCATCCCGGGACGTACTCGCCGGTGGGTCAGGGGCGGGATGAAACGCACCGAGAGGTGGGGGCAGCGGCTGGGTGGTCGCGTCGGCCCGCTCATCCCCAACACGCTCGCCACCGGTGGCACCGACGACTGGACGCCGCAGGGGCTGGGCTACGGCCCGGACACCAACATGCTGGCCCAGAGCTATTACTCCCACGACAAGGGTTCGGCGCTGGTGCTGGTCGACCTGAAGAGCGGGAAGACCGCCGCCGAGGTGCTGCTCGTGGGCCACAACGGCAAGGCCGGGCCCGGGCACGCCGGCGGGGTCGCGATCGACGGCGACGACGTCTGGGTCTCCAAGGGTGCCGGCGGCGGCACCGGCCGGCTCTACCGCTACTCGCTCTCAGCCATCCGGGATGCGGCGAAGGGCGCTGAGATCGAGCCGATCGAGGCGCCGGCGAAGGTGGCTGCTGGCTCCTACTGCCGGATCCGTGGGAACCGTATCTATGTGGGCGGCTTCGGAAACCAGACGCTGTTCGCCTATGAGAAGGGCGCGAACGGTGAGTGGGACTTCTCCGAGCCCGTCCTCTCGACCAGCACCCCGCCCAAGGTCCAGGGCGTCGTCGTGCGCCGCGACGAGTACGTCTTCTCCTCCTCGTTCGGCCGGCACCGGCCGAGCACGATCTTCATCTGCGAGCGGAAGCCCGACGGCCGAGTCGGTGCGGTCCGCCGCAAGTTCAGGTTCCCCAACATGGCCGAGGCGATCGTCGAGGTCTCGGGCGAGCTCATCACCACCTACGAGTCCGGCGCCTCCCCCTACAGCCGGCCCTCGGCGTACGGCTTCGGCATCCTGACCGGCCGGATGTGGGCGAGCACCCACATGACCTGCACGCCGATCGCCTCCCTGGGCCTCGCCCCCGACCCCGAGGCCGGTTGATTTCGTACGCTTCATGGCGGGCCGGTACGCTTTCCTGGTCTAACGGGCGGCGATGCCCACCACGACTCGCAGGAGAAGACATGAAGAAGATCGTCCTCGTACTGCTGGCCGCGGCTGGCATCGTCCTCGCCATGAAGAAGCTCGACCAGTCCAACCCCGAGAAGGGTCACTGGGCCGCGGCGACCGACAAGGTGAACTGACCGACGGACACCCGTCCGGGGCATTGGCGCAATTGGTAGCGCACCTGCTTTGCAAGCAGGGGGTTAGGGGTTCGAGTCCCCTATGCTCCACCAGGATTCGAGGCCGCTGAGTGAGCAGCCGTCTCAGCAGTGAGGTCTACACCGAGACCTCACCGACTCACCAGGTCAACGAAGAATTCGTGCTCGACGGTGCGACACCGGTCCCCGGGCTCGAGAACGGATGCGTCCATGACGTGCCGCGGGTGGTGCGTCATCTCGGCCTCCATCTGGCCGAGGGACGCCCGGTCGCCCGGCGCCCGCCTACGAAAGCAGGGCGGCGTACGTCGGTCGAAGCTCGTCGGTGCGGTCCTTGACGTGCTCGACGACGCGGGCGGAGGCCTCCTCGGTCATGGGCGAGGGGCCCTTGTCGAGGAGGTCGGCGAGCTCGTCCAGGCAGACATGCCAGCCGACGGCGGTGTCCGTGTTGCCGGTGGTGCTGGCGAGCCAGGTCGTGAAGGTGAGGCGAGTGCCGTCGTCGGTGGGCTCGAGGTCGAAGCGGAGCAGGTCGGTCAGGTCCTCGCGACCGTCCATCCCCCAGGTGAACTCGAAGGTCCGAGGCGGGTCCCAGACCCGCAGCTCGCCTTCCGAGACGTAGTTGCCCGGGTCGACGCCCATCTCCTCGATCGCCTCGGTGGTGCTCGCCAGCTCCAGGCCCTCCGGCCAGAAGGGGAGGCTCAGGCGCGCGCCGACAGTACGCTCGCCGACGATGTCGGTCGGGAACCAGTGCCGCAGGCCATCGGTCTCGGTCAGGGCCCGCCACACCTTCTCGGGTGAGTGGCTGAGCACGCGTACGTAGCGAAGACCCCTCTGCTCGCCGTCGAGGAGCACCTCGCCCATGGGTCCGGTCGTCGTGGTCATCTTTCAGTCCTCCTTGTGGTCAGGGTCGTCGAGCTGGTCCAGGTGACGCTCGAGAGCATCGAGACGATCGGCCCACATCCGGCGGAACGGCGCCAGCCACTCCTCCAGCTCTTGGAGCCGTTCGGGACGAAGCCGGTAGTGGCGGCGCGGCCCGTCGATGCGTACGTGAACCAGATCCGCCTCACCCAGCGTCCGCAGGTGCTTGGACACGTTCGGCTGGGCGAGCCCGAGGGTCTCCACCAGCTCACCCACCCCCATCTCGCGCTGACAGAGCAGGTCGAGGATCTGCCGACGGGTCGGGTCGGCGATCACGCTGAATACGTCTCGGGTGGGCACGCGCCTAAATATGCCTCGCAAGGAATATGCCTGTCAAGGCATGTTAAAACAGCAGATCGTTGACCGCCAAGCCGACTGCCACAACGGCGGCCAGGGCTGCGAGCACCCACAGAACGGTCGACCCGTGCCCGGACAGCAAGGTGTGCCGGGGCGCCTGGACGAGGGAATCGGGAGGGGAGATCCGGCGTTCCTGCTCGTCGCCCATCCAGTCGATGTCGTCCCGCTCGTCTCCGTCGGGAGCGCCGCCCGGGTCGGTGGCGCCGGTTGTCAGGGCCGGCCGCGACGCGGGGCGGAGCCAAGGCTCCTGGAGGCGCTGAGCAGCCGCGGTTGCCTTCCGTTCCGTCAGGGCAAGCAGCTGCTCGGTATCGGCAGCGAGCGCCGCGTCCAGGTGAACACGCGCCGGATGTCCCTCGGGAAGGTCTTTGAGGAGCTGGATGTATCGCTCGATCCGGCTGAGGAGACGGGCTCGGCGACTGCCGTTCTTGAATATCCAGGCGAGGCATGCGAGTGCCACCGCGAAGAGTCCCGAGATGACCGCTGCGCCCATGGGTCGGAGCGTAGTGGCCGGGAGTGCATCCCGCTATCCGACTGCGATCGCGATCAGCGCGACCGCGGGCAAGATGGCGGAGCCGATGGTGCCTCGGACGCTACCGCCGCGTGGGAGCCAGTATCCGAGGGCGTCGGCGATCCCCATGAACAACGACGCGAGCAGCATGTAGATGGACGTGACGACCACGACCGTGACACCGGTGGACTCGTCGCCGAAGTTCACCATCCAGAGACCGACGAGCGCACCGACGCCGGCGAGGGCGTTGCGGGCGCCGATGCAGAACGACCACAGGTGGACGTTGCGGATGCCGTTCGGCTCGATCCCGAGGAACCGCTGGACCTCGGGGCGGTGGATGAAGAAGGCCTCGACGGGGAAGACGGCGATGAGGATCAGGGCGGCGATACCGGCACTGAGCTGCGCGACTGCGTTCATGGGGACCTGCTCGGGACGGGGCCTCGGTGGCGAGGCTGTGGAGAATCGTGGAAGCAACACGCGTCCGGCGGAGCCCCGTGAACAGACGGCTGTGTCTGGACACCGGAGAGCGATATAGTCAGTCTTACTGACTATATTGGCGAGAGTGCCGCACAGTGTCAAGGGGTTCGATGGACGTCGCAACGCTCATGCTCATCGCCTACCGGGCGATGGATGAACGGGTCATCTCCGCGATGCGGGACGCCGGCTACGACATCACTGTCGCGCAGGCCAGGCTCGCCCAGCGGATCGCCGAGGACGGCTCGCGCCTGGTCGACCTGGCCGAACAGGCGCAGGTCACCAAGCAGACCGCGAGCGTGCTGGTCGCGGCGTTGGAGAGCAAGGGGCTGGTCGAACGGGTCCCGGACCCGGTCGACGGCCGGGCGCGTCTGATCAGGTTCACGGCCGCCGGGCAGGACGCCGCCGACCGAGCTCGTGAGGTGGTGATGAGCGTCGAGCATGAGTGGAACGACCACCTCGGCCCCCGCCTGGCGCCAGCACTGCGGGAGGCGCTCACCTCGCTGCGCGAGCTCGTCGATCCGTATCAGTGACGTCCAGAACCCGCGCCAGACGGGCAAATTCGGGTAACTGGCGGACCGCAATGGGGATACATTCCCTAAACAGGTTCGCGGCGATTGCGCAAGGGGCCTAATACCTATCGTCTCGATATTTGGACCTATCACTCGTTTGAATTCCGTACGGCGGAACAAAGTGGTCTCGAACTTAGGAAACCCTTTGGTGCGGGCGCCAGAAAACGCTTCTGACGAACCCCTCCACCGCAAAGTCCGAGAGGTCAATGTCGTGGGCGCAGAGTCCGTAGTCACCCGGGTCGAGATGACCCCAGCAGAGTCCCAGGCCGCAGCCGAGCTGTCGGAGTCGTTGCTCGCCCGATTCGAGAGCCCGGTCTCCTCGGAGTTCCTCGAGACCGCGCCCTTCCTCGGCGGCGAGCTTCCAGACAGCGTCGCCAAGGCGATCCGTGCCTTCCGCTACGGCGATGCGACCGACGCCCTTGTGATCAGTGGGCTCCCGGTGAGCGCCGGCCCGACCCCGCCGCACTGGAACCACCCCGACGCCCAGGCGCCGCACATGGCCGACTTCTGGCTCGCGCTGATCATGGCCCAGCTCGGCGACGCCGTCTCCTGGTCCTCGCTGCAGGGTGGCCAGCTGGTCAACAACATCCTGCCGATCCAGAAGCAGGAGAGCCTGCAGACGGGGCACAGCAGCGACGTCGTGCTCGACCTGCACATCGAGGACGCGTTCAGCAACCTTCGCTGCGACCACCTCGGGCTGATCTCGCTGCGCAACGAGGACATGATCCCGACCACCGCGGTCGGCATCAGCTCGATCGACGTGACCGGCCCTGAGTACGCTCCCCTGTTCGAGCCGCGCTACGTGATCCACCCCGACGACGAGCACCTCCGCAACCTCCGCGCGGCCGGCGTCAACGAGGCCGAGCTGCTCGCCGCGCCGACCGCCGTTCTCTCCGGCTCGCCCCAGGCTCCCGACGTCCGGCTCGACCCGCCCTACATGGCGGCTCTGCCGGGTGACGTCGAGGCCGACCGGGCGCTCCAGCTGCTCATCATGGAGCTCTCCGCGAACGTCGAGGACGTCGCGCTGGCTCCCGGCGAGATCCTCATCGTCGACAACCACCGTGCTCTGCACGGCCGTAAGCCCTTCACGGCTCGCTACGACGGCACCGACCGTTGGCTCCGCCGCCTCACGACCGTCAAGGACCTGCGCCGCAGTCGGGTCGCTCGGTCCGAGGCCTCCTCGCGGATCATCGACCCGGTGCTCGAGCCTCTTCCCGCATCCCTTGAGCTCACAGGCGCTGGTCGCTGACGCTCGGGATCAAGGAGGCCGCAGGCGCGTTCCGCCTGCGGCCTCCATCTATTTCATGACACCTACCGTGACGGGGATCGGGAATACTCGTTGGGGTGAACGTGACGCGATGGGGCATGTGCGTGCTGGCCGCTGGGCTGGCCGTTGCGCTGGTCGGCTGCGGGGACGACAGCGAGCCGAAGAAGCCGGAAGTGGCGGCGTCGGAGGACACCTACCCCGTGTACGCCGCGACCATGGGCCCTGTCGAAGCAGCGATGACGTTCGTGCCGGAGGGCGCGAAGACGCTGGCGGTGACCGACTACGACGAGGTGAAGTCCCTCTTCGGGCTCGACGACGTCACCAGCCGGTCGAGCCCCGCGGACCAGAGTGACCTGTGGAACCGGGCCGACAAGGAGGCCGCCCAGGTCAGCGGTGGTCTGCTGCGTGGGATCGATCAGCGTCTGCGCGACACGTACCAGTGGGGTGCGGCCGATGTCGCCTGGGAGGCCAGGTTCACCGGCGGCGGTCAGGACGGGTACGTCATCAAGGTCGCCGACCGGGTCAAGCCTGGCTCGGCGATCAAGGCGGGCGTCGGGCCGCTGAAGGGCGCCGAGTTCGACCCGGAGACCCACCTGATCACCAAGAACACCGCAAGCTCGAACGTGGAGAACTGGGCCGCGCAGGAGGTGATGGTCGCCGTCGCCGGAGGCCCGGCCACCTCGACGTACGTCGTCAAGGGCTGTGCCGAGGGTGGGCCGAAGGAGAAGACCCGGCTGGCGCCGGTCGAGGCCTACTCGGTCGAATTCGGAGGCGGGTTGGCCACCCTGCGTCTCGGCGAGGACCGTGACGACCTGTTCGTCCGGCTGAAGCTGGGCGATCGGGTCGCGGCGTACAAGAAGGTCTTCACCAACGGTGTCGCCGATCCGGCCACGGGACGGATCGGGTTCCGGGTGACGAACCCAGTGATCGCGGCCACCCTGGTCACCAGCGAACCCGTCCCGTTCGCGGTCTGCGACTAAGGGCGGGCCCCTCAATCCGGAAGCGCCGGCCGAGCCCGGATTGAGGGGCCCGCCCTAGGGCCGTACTCTGGGAGCGCTATGGCCGCCCAGACCAGTCCCCCGCGCAGCATCCTCTCCCCCAGGTTGTGGGGTGCACACGCGCTGGTGGTGATCTTCGTGACCGGCGCGGTGCTGCTCGGGGTGTGGCAGTACCAGTCGAGCCAGCAGGACAAGCAGGACCAGGTCGCGGAGCTGGTGCACGCGAAGCCGAAGGCGTTCACCGACCTGATCGGACCCAACGACGCCTTCCCGTGGGAGCAGATCGGCCGCCCTGTGACCGTCTCCGGGATCTGGATGCCCGAGGAGACCATCTTCATCGACGGGATGGAGCGAGGCTCTCAGGTCGGATTCTGGGCCGTCACACCGGTGCTCGTCGAGGACACTGGGTCGGCCGTCTACGTCGTGCGCGGCTGGACCCCTGAGGTCGGTAGCGCACCGCCCGCGCCGCGCGGCCATGTCACCGTCACCGGCTGGCTGCAGCCCAGCGACTGGACCGACGTCGCCGACGACCGCAAGTCCGACAACGTCTTCCCGCAGCTGGACGTCTCCGACCTGATCTCGCGCACCAGCTACGACCTCTACAGCGCCTACATGGTGCGCTCGCCGGTCGAGGAGAGCTGGCCGGCCAGCTCGATGCCGGTCAACGACGGCTCCACGGACGTCGCCGACGTGCCCGCGCCGCAGCTGCCCGAGCCGGAGGCCACGACCGGCCTGCGCAACCTCCTCTACGCGATCGAGTGGTGGCTGTTCGGGATCTTCGGGATCTACGTGTGGTGGCGCTACGTACGCGACACCCTGAACCCCCGGCCCGACGACACGGACGAAGAAGACCCTGAGAAAACCACTCAGGATCTGCGCGTACGCTCAGACGCGTGAACAAGCTGTTCGGCACCTACAAGGTGCTTGCGTACGTCGTGGGTGTGCTGCTGCTCGTCGGCACGATCTCATCGCTGTTCAAGTATCTGCTCCCCGAGGGCACCGCCCTGCAGTCCTTCGGCGAGGCGATGACGCCGCTGTGGGTCGCGCACGGCTGGATCTTCATCATCTACGTGATCGTCGCGTTCCTGCTGACGCAGAAGGCCCGCTGGACGATCCCCGAGTTCCTGCTGATGATGATCGCCGGCCTGATCCCCGGTCTGATCTTCTGGGTCGAGCGCCGCGTCGCCGACCGGATCGCTCCGAAGCTCGCTGACGCGGCCTCCTGACCTCGGGCCCGCGACCGACCCTGTGGGAGGATCGAGGAGTTACATCCCGTACCAATCCCAATGTCGGAAGGGCAGGTCATGGCTGACCAGAAGGCCATCCTCCACACCAATCACGGTGACATCACGATCACCTTGTTCCCCAACCACGCTCCGGAGACGGTCGCCAACTTCGTCGGCCTCGCCACGGGGACCAAGGAGTACACGGACGACGCCGGCCGCTCCGGTGTCCCCTACTACGACGGTCTCGGCTTCCACCGTGTCATCCCCGGATTCATGATCCAGGGCGGTTGCCCCCTGGGCACCGGTACGGGCGGACCGGGCTACACCTTCAAGGACGAGCCGCACCCCGAGCTCACCTTCGACAAGCCCTACCTGCTCGCGATGGCCAACGCCGGCCCCGGCACCAACGGCTCGCAGTTCTTCATCACCACCGGCCAGGCGCCGTGGCTGAACTTCAAGCACACCATCTTCGGTGATGTCGCCGACGAGGAGTCGAAGAAGGCCGTCGACTCGATCTCCGGCACCAAGACGGGTGCGATGGACCGCCCGGTCGAGCCGGTCGTCATCGAGACGGTCGAGATCGTCTAGTTGTCCGACTCGACCCCGGTCGGGGTGCCGGTCTGCTACCGCCACCCCGACCGTGAGACGCATATTCGCTGTCAGCGCTGCAGCCGGCCCATCTGCCCTGACTGCATGACGGGCGCATCGGTCGGTTTCCAGTGCCCCGAGTGCGTGCGTGAGGGCCACAAGTCCGTACGCCAGCCCAAGCGCTTCACCGGCGCGAGGGTCGGGTTCCGGGCACTCCCGGTGACCTTCTCGCTCATCGGCGTCAACGTCCTGGTCTGGCTGAGCATCATCCTCACCGGTGGCTCCGGGTCGAGGATCGCCGACCTCCTCGCGATCCGGCTACAGGGCTACTGCCTCACGCCTGACGGTGGCTTCGCGGTGCCGAGCGATGTCTGCCGGGCGAGTGGCGGCACCTGGATGCCGGGAGTCGACGACGGCGCGTTCTGGCAGCTGCTGACATCGACGTTCACCCACGTCTCGATCATCCACCTGGCCGTGAACATGCTGTCGCTCTACATGCTCGGCTCGTTCCTCGAGCCGATCGTGGGCCGGCTGCGGCTCCTGGTCTTCTACCTGATCTCCGGCCTGGCGGGCTCCGCCCTGGTGGTCTGGGCGTCGGTACCGGCCGGCTCGACCGTCGGCGCCTCCGGTGCCATCTTCGGCCTGCTGGGTGTCCTGGTGGTGCTCTTCGTCAGGGCCGGGCAGTCGCTCTCCCCGCTGCTGCCGGTGCTTCTGATCAACGCGGGCATCACCTTCTTCGGCAACGGCATCTCCTGGCAGGGGCACCTGGGTGGCTTCATCGGCGGTCTCGTCGTCGCGGGCATCTTCACCTCGCTCCGGGCCGACCGGAAGGCACCGTTGCAATGGGCTGCCCTGGGTGCCTTCACGTTGGCGTTGCTTGCCCTGATCGGCGTACGGATCCTGCTGTTCTGACGCCTTCGCGGTAGGTGTTTTCGGGGCGTTTTCACCGCGTGCACAAATCCACAGGTGTGGATGGCCCTGTGGAGAACTACACGCGTGTAACGCAAAGCGGCGCAAACCAAAGGTTTGCGCCGCTTTTGTCGTCTAACGACAGGGTCACTCCCACTTCGTGGCGAAGGTGAAGCCCACCGCCATGAAGCCGATGCCGACCAGGAGGTTCTTCTGACCGAGGTCGTTGAAGACCCAGATCTTGTCCAGGTGATCGTTGGCGAAGACGTAGAAGACGCAGATCCAGATCAGGCCGATGACGAAGCAGCCGAGCATGCCGACCACGACGCCGCGGCCGCGGCCCAGCGGGGTCTTCGGGTGAGCGGCGACGGCCAGGCCCAGGAAGAGCAGGACGAAGCCGATCAGGTAGTTCCACCCCTCGAGCTTCTGCACCGGCTTCGGCCCGGTGAAGTCGCCACCGACCTCGTTGGGGCGGACCCCGACGTAGTAGTAGGCGATCCAGCCGATGCCTAGGGCGATCAGCAGCAGGGCGACCCCGAAGCGCGGAGTGAAGATCGGCTCCTTGGGAAGGTCGAGATCACTCTTCTTCGAGAGCTTGAGCTTGGCCACGGGTGATGCTCCTCAGACAAATGTGATTGCTGCGCATACCCTAATGGTCGTGAGCTCCGGAACCCAGGCTAACCCCACCTCCGAATCAACGCGTCGGGCAAAGCGCTGGTCCCGCGTGACCTCTTGGAGGCTTGGTACGCCCGTCGTGGTGCTGCTCTGTGGCGGCCTGCTCGCGGTGAGTTTCGTGAACGCCGACGGCACCGACCTGCGTCCGGGCCGCTACGACGACCTCGCCACGCTCGTCGACGGCGAGCGGATCCGCTACAACCGTCTCGAGGCCCAGCTGACCGACCTGCAGAGCGAGGTGGACCAGCTCACCAGCGGCGTCACCGACAAGGACGTCAAGAAGCTCCAGAACCAGTCCGCGAGGCTCGCCGATCCGGCCGGCACCTCCGACCACAGCGGCGCCGGCATGCAGATCGTCCTGGGCGACGCGCCCTCCGAGGTCCAGGAGAGCTACACCGGCGACGACCCGAACTCGCTCGTCGTGCACCAGCAGGACATCCAGGCCGTCGTCAACGCGCTCTGGGCCGGTGGGGCCGAGGCGGTCACCATCGCGGGCAAGCGGATCATCACCACCACCGGCATCAAGTGCTCCGGCAGCACGGTGCAGCTCGACGGTGTCCCCTACCCCCAGCCGTACGTCATCGAGGCGGTCGGGGACCCCGACCGCCTGCAGGCCGCGATCGACCGCGACAACCACGTGCAGAACTACCGGGCCGACGCCCTCGACCCCAACGTCCAGATCGGCTGGTCCCTCCAGCCGCTCACCTACCTCACCGCTCCGGCCTACGATGGCCTGCTCGACGTGAAATACGCGAAGCCCCTGCCTCAGGAGAACTGAGCCAGGGGCTTCGGTGGGCGTCCGGGCTACGGCGCCGCCGGGCTGCTCGGCGGGAGCGCCGGGTCACACGTCGGCGGGTCGCCCGGGTCGGCGGTCTGGGTGGCCGAGGCCGACGGGTTGGCCGGGTCCGTCCCGGGCACCAGTGTCTGACAGCTCGGCAGGGCCTCCTCCTTCGTCGAGACGAAGATGATCACCTGGCCGTCCTGCGCGAGCGGCGTGCCCTTGGCCGGCGTCTGCTCGACGACGGTGCCCTTGGGCTCCTCGGTGTTGGGCTCGTCCTTGCGTACGGGCGTGAAGCCGGCATTGCGGAGGATCTCCTCGGCCTGCTCGGCCGTCTTGCCGACGACGTTGGGGACCTTGTTCGGGCCCTCGGAGACGGTGAGGGTGACGACGGTCGACTTGCCGCTGGTCACGCTCTCCTCGGCGACCGGGTCGGACTTGGTCACGGTGCCCTTGTCCTCGTCGGATTCCTCCGTCTCGATCTTCACCGTGAAGTTGTAGGGATCGCCCTCGAGGAGGTCCTTGGCGGTCTTCTGCGGCATTCCGATGACGTTGGGCACCTCCCGGTTGGGCGGCCCGGTGGAGACCGTCAGGGTGACTGTGCTGCCCTCTTCGACGTCCTGCCCTGCGGACGGGTCCTGGGAGATCACGACACCGACCGCGACGGTGTCGCTCGACTCCTGCTTGACCTCACCCTTCAGCTTGGCCGTGCTCAGCTCGGCCATCGCCTTCGCCTGGGTCAGGCCGGTCACGTCGGGCGCCGGTGTGGTCTGCGGGCCGAGGGCCGCTGGCAGGAAGTAGGCACCAAGCCCGATGAGGCCGATGATGACCAGACCGAGCAGGACGAGCACCCACGGGCGTGGGCCCTCGGCGCGGTCGTCCTGGGGCGGGTAGTAGCCACCGTTGGTGGGGTCGCCGTCGTAGGGGCCGACCGCGCGGTTCTGGGCGACCTGGGTCTGGTCCATGCTCGGTGGCACGGTCGCCTGGACCGGACGCCCGGCGAGGTAGCGCTCGATGTCGGTGCGCATCGCCTGCGCGGACTGGTAGCGGTCCTCGACGCGCTTGGCCAGCGACTTCATCACGATCGCGTCGAGCTCACGGGTCAGCGTCGGGTCGTGGGCCGAGGGAGGCTGGGCCTGCTCGCGTACGTGCTGGTAGGCCACCGAGACCGGCGAGTCGCCGACGAACGGCGGACGGCCGGTGAGTAGCTCGTAGAGGAGGCAGCCGGCCGAGTAGACGTCGGAGCGGGCGTCGACCTGCTCGCCCCGGGCCTGCTCGGGGCTGAGGTACTGGGCGGTGCCTACGACGGCCGCGGTCTGGGTCATCGTGGACTGGGCGTCGTTGAGCGCACGGGCGATGCCGAAGTCCATCACCTTCACGTCACCGGCCGGCGTCAGCATGACGTTGCCCGGCTTGATGTCGCGGTGGATGATCCCGTTGCGGTGGCTGTAGTCGAGAGCGTTGAGTACGTCGGAGCTGATCTCCAGCGCCCGCTCGGGCAGGATCTTACGACCCTCACGGAGTACGTCGCGCAGCGTGCGGCCGGCGACGAACTCCATCACGATGTAGGGCTGGGCGACGCCGTCGTCGGACTTCTCCTCGCCGGTGTCGTAGACCGACACGATCGAGGGGTGGTTGAGCTTCGCCGAGGACTGCGCCTCGCGCCGGAAACGGGCCTGGAAGGTCGCGTCGCTGGCGAGATCGACCCGCAGGCGCTTGATCGCGACCACACGGCCGAGCCGGTGGTCGGTGCCCTTGCGGACCTCCGCCATGCCGCCGCGGCCGAGCAGCTCGCCGACCTCGTAGCGACCGGCCAGGAGAGCTCCCTCAGCCATTGCCGCCCCCGTTGCCATTGCCGCCGCCAGTCTCGTCGCCGGGGAGGTCCGGGATGCCCCAGTCGGAGGACTCTCCGTCGGTCGGCTCCTCCTCGTCGCTCTCTTCCTCGTCGGGCTCCTCGTCGGCGGGAGGGGGCTCGACCACGGGGCGCTCGCCGTAGTAGCGGATGGTGATCGGGTCGCCCTCGTAGAGGTTGCGGGTCGGGTCGAGGCCGGCGACCGTGTCGGGCTCGTAGCTGCCGTCGTTGTCCTGGACCGCCACCTTGACCTTCAGCCCGAGGTCGTCCAGCTCGGAGCGCACCTCATCGACGTTGCGGCCGACGTAGTCGTCCTCGTTGATCTCGACGGCCTTCGGCTCCTCCTCGGGCTCCTCCGACGGGGTGGGAGTGGGGGAGGCTGACGGAGTGGTGGACGTGTCGTTGGCCGGAGGGGTCTTCGGGTCCGCCGCGAGGGTCGAGATGATCCAGATGATCGCGACAATGACGGCCACGAGCATCAGGATGACGATGATGTTGAACGGCTTCTTGTACCAGGGCCTCTGGTCATCGTCCTCGTCGTAGCGGTCGTACGGGTCCTGGTAGCGAGGCGGGGGCGGGCCCTCGGGACCGCCCGCGGTGCCCTGCATGCCGACGTAGTTCTGAGTGGGCGACGGCACCGGGTCCATGACCGAGGTCGCGGTCGCGTCGCCGGCCGCCGCGGCGACGACGGTGGTGGCATCGGCGTCCGGGTCAGCGGCGCCGTGACCGACAATCGCGGAGGTGAACGCCGCCGCGTCGGCGTAGCGGAGGGTCGGGTCCTTCTGCAGGCTCCTCATCACGATCGCGGCCAGATCGGCCGGGACGTGGTCGGGCAGCGGCGGGACCGGGTCGTGGAGGTGGGCGATCGCGGTCGCGACCGGGGTCTCCTTCTGGAACGGCCGGTAGCCCGCCAAGCACTCGAAGGCGACCACACCGAGGGAGTAGACGTCGGAGGCCGGCGTGGCCTTCTCGCCACGGGCCTGCTCGGGGCTGAGGTACTGCGGCGTGCCCATCACCTGGCCGGTGCCCGTGATGCCGGTCGAGGCCTGCGCACGGGCGATCCCGAAGTCGGTGACCTTCACCTTGCGCTGCGGGGTGATCAGGAGGTTGGCGGGCTTCACGTCACGGTGCACGATGCCGGCCCGGTGGGCGGCGGCAAGCGCGTCGCCGGCCTGACCGAGCAGGTCGCGGACGACCTCGGGGGCCAGGGGCCGCCCATCACGGATGAGCTCCGAGAGCGGCTTGTGGTCGACGAGCTCCATCACCAGGAACGGCCGCATCAGGCCGGAGGCGGTCGGCATCTCGCCGACGTCGTAGACGGCCACCACGTTGGGGTGGTGCAGCGCCGCGGCATGCTTCGCCTCGGACTCGAAACGGGAGCGGCCGATCGGGTCCTCGGCGTGCTCGGGCTTGAGGAGCTTGATCGCGACTTCGCGGTTGAGAGTCGTGTCGGTCGCCCGCCACACCTCGCCCATCCCGCCGGTGCCGATGAGCTCGTGGAATACGTAACGACTCATGAGATCGCTGCCTCCATCATGGCCTTCGCGATTGGGCCGCCGAGCCGTCCGCCGGCGATCTCGCTGCGTTCCGTGCCGCTCTTCTGAACCATCACGGCGACCGCGATGGACGGGTTCTCCGCGGGGGCGAACGAGGTGAACCAGGCGTACGGCGGCTTGTCCGGCGTGGTCTGGGCGGTGCCGGTCTTGCCGGCGACGCTCACGCCGTCGATCGCGGCCGCCTCGGCGGTGCCGTTGTCGACGGTGCTGACCATCATCTGGGTCAGGATCTCGGCGGTGTCCTGCGAGACCGCGGGCTGATTGTCGATCGTGGTCGGGTTGCCCTGGTCGATGACGTCGAGGGAGGAGGAGGTGACCCGGTCGACGAGGTAGGGCTTCATGACCTCGCCCCCGTTCGCGATGCCTGCCGAGACCATCGCCATCTGCAGCGGGGTCGCGATCACGCTCTGCTGACCGATCGCGGCACGGGCCTGCTCGGCCTTACCGTCGTTGGGCGGGTACTGGCTCTCGGCCAGAGGGCCGATGTCGTCGAGGTAGTCCTGGCCGAATCCGAACCCCTCGGCCTGCTCCTGCATCTCCTCGTCGGAGAGCTCCATCCCGAGCTGACCGAACGCGGTGTTGCAGGAGACCTCGAGAGCGCGGGTGAGCGTGATCTCCTCGCCTCCGCAGCTGGTGCCGTTGAGGTTGGGCAGATCGGTGTCGGTGCCGGGCAGGTCGAGCGTGGCGCCGCCGTAGACCATGCTGTCGCCGTCCATGCCGAGGTTCTCGATCGCGGCCGCCGCGGTGACCAGCTTGAAGGTCGATCCCGGCGGCAGCGCGGTCTGGATGGAGCGGTTGAGCAGCGGCTCGTTCTCGTCCTTCGAGAGCTGGTTGTAGGCCTTCTGCGCAGCGCTGATGTCGTTGTTCGCAACCCGATCCGGGTTGTAGGTCGGCGTGTTGGCCATGGCCAGGATCTGGCCCGTCTTCGGGTCGATCGCCACCGCCGCCGCCTGGACGTCCTCACCGAGGGCGGTCAGGCCCTCGTACGCAGCGTCCTGGACCTTCGGGTCGATGGTGAGCTCGACGTTGCCACCGGCGGGCTCGGAGTTGGTGACCAGGTCGACGAGCCGGTTGGTGAAGAGCTTGTTGTCCTTGCCCGACAGCACCGAGTCCTGGGAGCGCTCGATCCCGGTCTGACCGTAGGAGTAGGACATGAAACCCGTGATCGGGGCGTACTTCTTGCCGCCGGGGTAGGTGCGCTGCCACTCGAACTTGCTGTCGCTCGGCACGCTGGTGGCGACCGCCTTCTTGCCGACCAGGATGTCGCCGCGCTGCTGCGAGTAGGCCTCCTCGGTGACCCGTCGGTTGTCGGCGCGGTCGTTGTACCAGTTGGCCTTGAAGAACTGGACGTACGTCACGTTCAGCATCAGCGCCACGAAGAGGATCAGGCAGCCGACGCTCAGCGTGCGGATAGGGCGGTTCACTTGTTCAACGCCCCTTTGTCGAGCTTGACGATCTGGGTCTCCTCAGCAGCGAGGTCTTCATCGGACGGTGCAGTCGGCAGGGGACGGCGGGACTGGTCCGAGACGCGCAACAGGAGGGCGACGATCACCCAGTTGGCGACCAGCGAAGACCCACCATACGAGAGGAACGGTGTGGTCAGACCAGTCAGCGGGATGAGCCCGGTCACGCCGCCGACGACCACGAAGGTCTGCAGCGCGACCGAGGTGGCCAGGCCGACGGAGAGCAGCTTGCCGAAGTCGTCGCGGGCCACGATCGCCGTGCGCAGGCCGCGCTCGACGATCAGGCCGTAGCAGAGCAGCAGCGCGAGGAGCGCGGTCAGGCCGAGCTCCTCGCCGATCGCCGGAATGATGAAGTCGGAGTTGGCGTAGGGGACCCGCCAGGGCTCGCCGGAGCCGAAGCCACGACCGATCATGCCGCCCCAGGCCATCCCGAAAAGGCCCTCGACGAGCTGGCCCGATGAGGTCACGCCATCGTCGCCCACGGGGTAATACTTGAACGGATCGAGCCAGGTCAGCACGCGGACGCGGACGTGGCTGAAGAGGCTGAGCGCGGCGAAGACCCCGCCGGCGAAGAGCAGCCCACCGACGACGATCCAGCCCTTGCGCTCGGTCGCCACGTAGAGCGTCACCACGAAGAGGCCGTAGAAGAGCAGGCTGGAACCGAGGTCGCGCTGCAGGACCAGGATCGCGAGGCTGATCGCCCACATCATCAGCAGGGGGCCGAGGTCACGGCCGCGGGGCAGGTCGATGCCGGCGAACCGGCGCCCGGCCAGCGCGAGAGCGTCGCGATGGACCGCCAGATAGCCGGCGAAGCAGATCACCAGCAGGACCTTGGCGACCTCGCCGGGCTGGAAGCTGACCGGCCCGAGGTTGATCCAGATCCGCGCGCCGTTGATCGTCTTGCCGATGATCGGGAGCATCGGCAGGATCAGCATGACCACCGCGCCGAGGCCGGCGGTGTAGGTGAACCGCTGCAGCATCCGGTGGTCGGGGACCACGAAGAGCGTGATCAGGAAGAGCACCACGCCGATCGTCATCCAGATCAACTGCTGGCGGGCGAAGGCGTCGGTCTCGCTCGCCCCCGCGGCCAGGTCGAGCCGGTGGATGACCGCCAGACCGAACCCGTTGAGCATCGCCACCAGCGGAAGCAGCACGGGGTCTGAGTACGGAGCAAGCAGACGTACGCCGATGTGGGCCGCTACCAGGAGGGCGACCAGCCAGGTGCCGTAGCCGACGATGTCGACCGGGATCTTCTCCTGCACCCCGAGGCCGACCGCAGCGTACGCACCGATCCCGACCACCAGGGCCAGGATCAGCAGGACCAGCTCCGCTCCCCGCCGTGACCGGTGGACGAAAACGGGCATCGAGCTAGCCGGAGTGAACCCGCTCATGCCGCCACCTCCGTAGCGCGAGCGCAAGAGTACGGACGTGGCGGCCTGAGGTTTGTTGTCGCTCGCTGGCGCTCGCTCATGACCCGCTTCCCGCATCTGCGGCGCTCTGGTCCGCGAGCGACTGCACCTTCTCCTGGGCGCCGGCCAGGTCCTTGCTGTGGATCCCGTCCTCGAGCTGGTTCTGGTACGTCTCGGCCAGGTCCTCGACCTTCAGGTTGGAGGTCTGGTAGGGCTCGGAGAGATCGAGGCCGATCATCGTGGTGGGTACGCCACGGAAGATCGTGACGTTGCCCTCCTGCTCGCCGATGTACCACTGGTTCTGCGACCAGACGAACGCGGTCGCGACGGCGATCCAGACGACACCGATAAGGGTCAGCAGCCCGAAGGCCCAGCGCAGCTTGAGATACTTGGCCGGAGCCTGGAGTGCGTAGCGCATCTCCTCCGGGTCGGCGGCGATCGCGCCGTCGGGGATCTCCTCGTCGATCGGGTCCAGCTCGCCGGTGTCGCCCATCCGGTGACCGCGGAACAGGGCGGTCATCTGGCCGGTCTTGGTGGTCCTCCGCTTGAGCTCGGCCGCCGCACCCACCATCTGGGCCTCGAGGCCCGGGGTCGGGATGGTGTCGCTGGGAACCACGTCGGCGACCACGCAGGTCACGTTGTCGGTGCTGCCGGAGTCGAGGGAGACCCGGACCAGCTCGACGGCTGCGTACTCGGGCGTGCCGGTGGCCA
The DNA here is from genome assembly GCF_042719275.1 of Nocardioides sp. NPDC058538. NCBI lineage: Bacteria > Bacillati > Actinomycetota > Actinomycetes > Propionibacteriales > Nocardioidaceae > Nocardioides > Nocardioides sp. NPDC058538. Next base: position 118,933 of record NZ_JBHXNY010000009.1, read on the forward strand.
GGATGTCGGCGATCCGCGGGTCGTCGACGTAGCCGCAGACACCGTCGCTGCAGAACATCAGCCTGTCGCCGGCGGCGAGGTCGACGATGAACAGGTCGGGCTCGAGCTCGCGGGTGCCGTCGAGGGCCTTGAGGATCAGGTTGCGGTGGGGGTGGGTCTTGGCCTCCTCCTCCGTGATCCTCCCCTCGTCGAGCAGCGTCTGCACGAAGGTGTGGTCGTGGGTGACCTGGTGGATCGCGCCGTTGCGGAGCAGGTAGGCACGGCTGTCGCCGACGTGGCCGACGGTCAGCTTGGCGCCGTCGAAGAGGCCGACGGTCGAGGTCGTGCTGGTGCCGTTGAGCGTCGGGTCGTGGTCGACCAGGTGGCCGATCTCGTCGTGGGCCATGTGCAGCGCGTGGGAGACGAGGCCGATCAGGTCGTCGTCGACCAGCCCGAGGGCCGGCTCCTCGTCGAGCTTGCGCAGCTGCTGGACGGCCGTGCTGGAGGCGATGTCGCCGCGGGCGGCGCCGCCGACACCGTCGCAGACGGTCAGCAGCCAAGGTCCGGCGTACCCGCTGTCCTGGTTGTCCTTGCGCACCCGGCCGACGTCCGAGACCGCCGCGAACTCGAGGCGGAAGGGTCGTCCATCGGCAGCGCCCAGGCTAGGAGCGGGGTCGGAGGTGGGGTCGGTCGCAGCGGTCACTTGCGCAGCTCCAGGATTGTTTTGCCGATCCGCACCTGGGTCCCGAGAGAGATGGCGGTCGGCTGATTGATCCGGACGGACCCGATGTAGGTGCCATTGGTCGATCCGAGGTCCTCCACGAACCACTGGTCGCCGGAGACGGCGATCCGGGCGTGGCGGGTGGAGGCGTAGTCGTCATCGAGGATGATCGCGGCATCGCTGCCGCGGCCGATGACGATGGGTGCCTGCGAGAGAGGAACGGTCACACCGGCGTTGGATCCGGTGGTGACGGCCACATGCGTGGGTACGCCGCGCCGCGGCGCCTTCGCCGCAGCAGCCTTGCCGCGAGCCGGCGGGGCCGCCGGCTGGCCGCCGGCGGAGGCGTTGGTGACCCGCGCGCCGAACATGTCGGAGCGGATCACCGACAACGCTGCCAGCACGAAGATCCACAGGATCGCCAGATAAGCGACCCGGATCAGAAACAGAGTCAGCTCGCTCAACGGCGTTCCTCCACGATATGCGCGGTGATGACGGTGGTGCCGATGCGCACCTGAGAGCCGTCGTCCAAGGTGGCACTCGCCATCTTCTGCCCGTTGACCAGCATGCCGTTGGTCGAGCCGAGGTCATAGACCTCGACGCGTACACGGTCGCCGGCCGGCTTCGAGCGGAACTCGATGTGGCGGCGGCTGATGCCCGGGTCGTTGATGCGCAGGTCGGCGTCGGTGCCCCGTCCCACGACGAGGTTGCCGTGGAGGGGATGCCGGGTGCCGTTGATCTCCAGGAAAGCCTGCGCGCGGCTCACCTGGGTGTCGGTCATGTCGCCGCCCGAGACCGCCGCCTGGGCGCGGCTGCGCACCCGGAACCGGCCGATCGTCAGGTCCTTCGACTCGCCGAACTCGATGCTCACGCGGCCGGGGAAGACGAACCCCTGCGCCTCGGCGTGGTCCATCAGTTGGCGCTTCAGCTCTTCCTTGAGGTGGGGTCCGTAGGACTCCAGCTTGCCCAGGTCGCTGGCGGACAGCTCCACGAAGAAGTCGTTGGGGACCAGGCGCCGCTGGCGGCTGAGCACCTGGGCGTTGTTGTCGATCTCGCGCTGGAGCGCGGCGACGATCTCCACCGACTTCACCTCGGACCGGAACGCCTTCGCGAAAGCGCCTGAGATGAGCTGCTCCAACTTCTGCTCGAACTTCTGCAGGCCGCTCACGTTGTTGCGCTCCTCTCAGGTGCCGGGGGTGGGCCGGTCGGGGTGGGTGGTCAGTCGCGTACGGGCACAGTGGTCCCCGGGATTCGGCCCGATCGTATCGGTGCACCCTAGGGGATCTGCCACTTCCCGCATTCTGCGTGGTTTCGATCCTCCCACGATCCGGTGACCACCAGCGTCAAGGTGGGCGGGGTGCCGTCGTTTTGGGTCGATGGGTGCCCGTCGGCTAACGTTTCCTCTGCTGCACGCGCGAGTGGCGGAATAGGCAGACGCGCACGGTTCAGGTCCGTGTGTCCGAAAGGACGTGGGGGTTCAACTCCCCCCTCGCGCACGTGAGTGGCTGGCCCCGGGTCCTGGACCCGGGGCTTCGTCCATTTCGGCCGAGGTTGTGTGGCCAGGCGTGGAGTGCCTCGTGATGTCCAGTAGGACGTAGGAACGGCGGCTCATGGCTGGACGGTCGGAACGTGGGCCGCGAGGAAGCCGAGCTGGTCAGTGACGACGGTGTCGAAGTAGGGGTCGAGGTAGGGCTCGAAGTGCTGGCAGTCATAAGTGCGGATCTCGCCCTTGGGGATTCGGCCCGCCGCCTTCATGGCGACCTTGAACGGGGTGACGCTGTCGCGCTCGGCGATCTGAACCAGGGTGGGCGCGGTGATCTTGGGAGCTAGGCGACCGGGCGAATAGAACGGGACGCGCAGCGCGATGCGTGCTGCCACGTCGTTCTCCGGGAGCAGCTCCTCGTACCGGTCCCGGCCAGACGAATGGCCATCGGCGCCGCGTCGGGCGAGGTCATCATGGCAACCTCGCCCGGGTAGCCGGCGGCGGCGACCCGGTAGGGCTCGCGGCCGGCGAGCGCACGGAGCTGGTCCCAGATCCCGGCGGCGACCAGTCGCACGACGAGCCTCGGCGGCACCGAGAACATCGAGGCCGGGCCGCTGATGTGCGGCACCTGCGCGATGACCGCAGCGAGGTCGTGATCCTCCGCGGCCAGGTGCAAAGCGTGACCGGCACCGAAGGACGAACCCCACGCGACCACCCGTCTCGTGTCGATGCCTTCGAGGCTGCGGGCGTAAGCAACGCCGGCACGCCAGTCGAGCTGCTGGGCGGGGATGTCGAGCACGCGACGGGGCTCGCCCGCGCTGTCGCCCCATCCTCGGTAGTCGAACACCAGCACCGCGTAGCCGGCCTCAGCGAACCGGGCGGCGTAGGCGTCCAGGCGGAGTGCCCGGATCGCCGCGAACCCGTGCGCCATGACGACGATCGGCGGTTTCTTCACGCCGCTCGGGCGGTACAACCACGCCGCGCACGTTGTCCCGTGCGAGTCGAACGCGACGTCCTCGCGGGTGTAGCCGGTCAGCTCTGGTCCCTTCGAACTTCTGTTGAATGCCAATCAAGAACTAACGAAGAGGAACCGTAGCATTGTCTTGATCGACGTTCTAGAGCCTTCTGGGGGAGCGATCAAGAGATCGGTAGGGTTCGTGCCATGCCCGCCAACAAGCGCCAGCAGGACCGCGAGGAGAAGCGCGCCGAGCTCCTCGCCGAGGCCCGCCGCCTGTACATCGTGAACGGGTACGAAGACACGTCCATGGCGACCCTTGCCAAGGCAGCCGGGGTGGCCGGGAACACCATCTACTGGTACTTCGCCGACAAGGACGACGTCCTGCTCGCCGTGCTCAACGCCGTACTGAGCGACGTCCTCACCGACTACCAAGAGGTCGCGACCGCCCCCTTGGAGGACCAGCTCGTTTGGGTCGTCCGGCAACTGCAGCAGATGCGCCGCCTCGTCAACACCGTCCACACGCGGGCGGCACACTCACCGGCCATCGACGAATGGCACACCGGATTCCACGCCATTACCGAAGGCATGTTCCGCGCCACGCTCGAACAGGCCGGCGTCGACCGCGACGGCATCGATACCGAGATCAAGATCGGCGTCTTCGCCGTCGAAGGACTGCTGACCCACGGACTCGACGACGCTCAGCAGCAGGCGATCTGCAGGCGGCTCGCCGAACAATGGACCCGTCCATGACCACGAGAGAAGCGAGCGCTCAGGCCATCGTTCCGGACCGAGGTCGGCTCTGCTCGGGGACGCGCCTCAATCGAGGATCGCGGTGGCTTCGATCTCCACGAAGAACTCGGGTGTGAAGAGCGCCTGGACGCCGATGATCGTGATCGGTGGGGTCGGAGCGGGCAGGCCGTCCAACTCCTGCGCGCCAGGTCCTGGGTCGCGGGATTCGCCACCCCTCCATTGTGCGCTGGCACTCGCGCATCACGTGCGAGTGGCCAGTCGATCATCCGCCAAGGGTGACGTGGTGCGCGCGGTCGATTGCGACGCTCGGTGGACACCCCGCCGATGACTGGAGCGCCTGCGATGCCGAACCGTCCCGACACTCACGCCCGGACCATGTTGCCGATCCCGGACCGACCAGCGTCGGGACACACGACGTACGACGCCAAGGATCCCGATACCGCCTACCCGCCGATCGAGCCGCTGCTCCCGCCGGGCGGCGCGCCCAACGTGCTCGTCGTACTTCTCGACGACGTCGGCTTCGGAGCATCGAGCGCGTTCGGAGGGCCCTGCGCCACGCCGGTCGCCGAGCGGCTGGCCGCCAACGGCCTGCGCTACAACCGGTTCCACACCACGGCGTTGTGCGCCCCGACGCGGCAGGCCCTGCTGACCGGCCGCAATCATCACTCCGTCGGCATGGGCAGCATCACCGAGACGGCCACCTCGGCGCCTGGCAACAGCTCGGTGCGGCCCAACACCAAGGCCCCGCTCGCGATGACCCTCAAGCTCAACGGGTACTCGACGGCACAGTTCGGGAAGTGCCACGAGGTCCCGGTCTGGCAGACCTCGCCGCTCGGCCCGTTCGACGCCTGGCCATCGGCCGGTGGCGGGTTCGAGACGTTCTACGGATTCATCGGCGGCGAGAACAACCAGTGGGACCCGGCGCTCTACGAGGGCACCACCCCGATCGAACCCCCGGCGACGGCCGAGGAGGGGTATCACCTCACCGAGGACCTGGCCGACCACGCGTGTGCCTGGATCCGTCAGCAGAAGGCGCTGATGCCCGACCGGCCGTTCTTCGCCTACTTCGCACCGGGTGCGACCCACGCTCCCCATCACGTCCCCCAGGAGTGGATCGACAAGTACGCCGGGAGGTTCGACGACGGCTGGGACGTCCAACGGGAGCGCACCTTCGCGCGGCAGAAGGAGCTCGGGGTCATCCCGGCCGACGCCGAGCTGACCGCCCGTCACGAGGAGATCCCCGCCTGGGACGACATGCCGGACGAGCTCAAGCCCGTGCTCGCCCGCCAGATGGAGGTCTACGCCGGCTTCCTCGAGCACACCGACCACCACGTCGGCCGCGTGATCGACACGATCGCCGACCTCGGCGTACTCGACAACACCATCGTCTACTACATCGTCGGCGACAACGGCGCCTCGGCCGAGGGCACCGTCAACGGAGCCTTCAACGAGATGGCCAACTTCAACGGCATGGCCGCGTTGGAGACCCCGGACTTCATGCGGGCGAAGATGGACGAGTTCGGCTCGCCCAGCTCCTACAACCACTACTCGGTCGGCTGGGCGTGGGCGATGAACTCGCCGCTGCAGTGGACTAAGCAGGTCGCGTCGCACTGGGGCGGGACCCGTAACGGCACCATCGTGCACTGGCCCGAGCGGATCGACGACCCGGGCTCGGTGCGTTCCCAGTTCACCCACGTGATCGACCTGGCGCCGACCATCCTCGAAGCGGCAGGACTGCCGGAGCCGGCCATGGTCAACGGCGTCCAGCAGTCGCCGATGGAGGGGACGAGCATGCTCTACACGTTCCGCGGCGCGAACGAGCCGGAGCGCCACGATCTGCAGTACTTCGAGATGTTCGCCAACCGCGGCGTCTACCACAAGGGCTGGAGCGCGGTCACCAAGCACCGCACCCCGTGGGTGATGGTCGGAGGGGACCTGCCGGCGTTCGACGACGACGTGTGGGAGCTCTACGACGGCGACACGGACTTCAGCCAGGCGAGGGATCTCTCGGCGGAGCACCCCGAGAAGCTGGCCCAGCTGCAGCGGCTCTGGCTGATCGAGGCCGTGAAGTACGGCGTACTCCCGATGGACGACCGCACCGCCGAGCGGATCGAGCCCGCCATGGCCGGCAGGCCGACGCTCGTGCGAGGGTCGAGCCAGCTCTTCTTCCCCGGTATGGGCCGGCTGTCGGAGAACAGCGTGGTCAGCATCAAGAACAAGTCGTTCTCCGTCACCGCCGAGGTGACGATCCCCGACACCGGTGCCGAGGGCGTGATCATCGCCCAGGGCGGCCGGTTCGGCGGCTGGACGTTCTTTGCCCGCGACGGAAGGCTCAAGTTCGTCTACAACGTGCTCGGTATCCAGCAGTTCCCCGTCGTGTCGGAGTCCCTGCTCGCGGCAGGGACCCGCCAGGTCCGGATCGAGTTCGCCTACGACGGCGGCGGCCTGGCCAAGGGCGGCGATGTCACGCTCTACGACGACGGAAAGCCGGTCGGGTCGGGCCGGGTGGAGGCGACCCAGCCGATGGTCTTCTCGGCCGACGAGACCACCGACATCGGCTACGAGTCCGGTACGACGGTCTCCTCGGACTACACCAGCCGGACCAGCCGGTTCAGCGGCAAGATCGCGTGGGTCCAGATCGACCTCGGCGACGACGTCCACGACCACTACATCGACCCGGAGGAGCGGTTCAGGATCGCGATGGCACGCCAGTAGCGATGTCACAGATGCACCACGTGCCTCGTCGTAGGGGCATCCGTGCATCGACTGACCTTGGAGACATCATGAACATCGCCCTCTGGATCGTCGCCGGCGTCTTCGGCATCGCCTACGTCGCCGGCGGCATCGTCAAGCTGACGATGCCGTACGAGAAGTACACGGCCAAGACGCACTGGCCGGAGGACTTCACGCCCGGGAAGGTGAAGTTCATGGGCGCCGTGGAGACGCTGGGCGGACTCGGCCTGATCCTCCCGGGGCTGCTCGACATCGCGCCGGTCCTGGTGCCGGTCGCGGCGTCGTGCATGGCGCTCTACATGGCCGGTGCGGTCACCGAGCGGCTTCGGCGCGCCGAATACAAGGAGCTGCTCGGAGACCTGCTCTTTCTCGCGGCGATGATCTTCATCGCCTGGGGGCGCTTCGCGATCGAGCCGTTCTGAGCACAGCCACCTTTTGAGTGATGTGTGACCGGACCTCGTGCCACTAGCCTGACCTCATGGAGCGGCCGTGGCCGCTGACCGGCCGGGACGAGGAGCTGCGGAGGGTCGCGGCGGCGATCAGGCCCGGTGCGGCGGGCGTCATCGTTGCGGGCCCGGCGGGGGTGGGGAAGACCCGGCTCGCTCGTGAGGCGTTGGCCGCCGCCGGTCACGGAGGATCCGTCCTGTATGCCCACGGGAGCACGGCCGCCCGCCAGTTCCCGCTCGGTGCGTTCGCCGGTCTGCTCGACGTCCCGCCCGGTGAGGCGGCCGAGACCATCGGCCGGGCGCTGGACCAGATCACCCGGCAGCTGCCGCTCGTGCTGACCGTTGACGACGCTCACCTGCTCGACGAGCACTCCGCGATCGTGGTCCACCGGGTGGTGGCCCGGCGGATGGCGCCGGTGCTGATCACGCTCCGCACCGGGGAGCCCGCGCCCGACGTCGTGACGTCGCTGTGGAAGGACGAGCACCTCCCGCGCCTGGACCTGGCGCCGTTGGACGCCGAGGAGAGCACCCGGCTGATCGCCCGGGTGCTCGGCGGTCCGGTCGACACGGACTCCGCCCACCGGCTGTGGACGATGACCCAGGGCAGCCCGCTGTTCCTGCGGCACCTGCTGGCCGGGGAGGTGTCGGCGGGCCGGTTCGGTGCGGTGTCCGGGATCTGGCGATGGAGCAGCGAGCCGGCGATCTCGCCGGAGCTCGCCGGTCTCCTGGAGCGGGAGATCGGCGACCTTGCGACCGGGGTGCGGGACGTCGTCGACCTGGTGGCCCTGGCCGAGCCGGTGGCGGTCGCGACCCTGTCCTCGCTGACCTCGGCGGCCGACCTCGAGGAGGCGGAGGAGCGTGGGCTGGTGCGTACCGACGGGGTGGTCGCCCGGCTGGCACACCCCCTCTACGGCGAGGTACGCCGCGCCGCGATGGGCACGCTGCGTGCCCGCCGCCTCCGCGGACGGGTGGCGCTCACCTTGGACCCGGAGCCCGACCCGATCCCCCGCGCCGTGCTGACCCTCGACTCCGACCTGCCACCGGAGCCGGCGCTGTTCCTACGGGCCGCCGAGGCCGCGACCCGGATGTACGACCTGCCGCTGGCCGAGCGGCTGGCGCGTGCGGCCGCTGCCACCGGCGACCTCGCGGCCAGGGTCGTGCACGGCGCGGCGCTCTCCTGGCTCAGCCGCGGCGAGGAGGCCGAGGCGATCCATGAGGACATCGTCGCCACCGCGTCCGACCCGGGGCTGCTCGCGATGGTGCAGCTGCACCGCACCGGCAACCTGCTCTTCACGATGGCCCGGCCCGACGAGGCCCATCAGGCGCTGGCCGCAGCCGAGGCCACCGGGGCAGCACCGGTCCACGCCGCCGCCATGGCGCTCGTCCTGCGCCTGGTGGACGGCGAGATCTCCGCCGTGCTCGCCAGGGCGCCGCAGCTGTTGCGGAGCGATCTTCCCGACGACCTGGCCGGCATCCTGGTCGCCACCTCCGCGTCCGCGGCGGCCGCCGCCACCGGTGACCGCGAGCTCCTCGACGAGGCCGCCGTCGTGGGCGGACTGACCGCCGACCGGGTGCCGACCGTCATCCCCGGCTTCGGGCTCGCCGACTTCCAGGTGCTCGGACACCGTCTTGCCGGCACACCGGACCGGAGCGCGGACCTGGCCCGGAGGATGCGGGCCGCATCGGCCGACCTTCCCGGGCCGGCCAGGCTCATGGGCCTCGTCGTCGCAGGTCACGCGGCCCTTGCCGAGGGCCGCCTCCTCGATGCGCTGCTCTCGCTGCGCGAGGCCTGGGCCGCGCTGGAGGGCTCCGGCCACGAGTTCCGGTTCCGGTGTCGTACGTTGCTGGCGACCGCCCTCGCGCAGGCTGGTCGACCGGAGGACGCCGCGCCGCTGCTGGCCGGCGTGGCTGCCGGGCACCATCCGGCGTACCGGCTCTATCTGCCCGACGATCGCCTCGCGCTGGCGTGGGGTGCCGCTGCCGAGGGGTGGACGACCGAGGCGATCGGCCATGCGGTCGCCGCGGCGGACGTCGCCCGCGAGGCGGGTTCGCCGGCGTACGAGGTCCTCGCCTGGCAGACCGCGGTCCAGCTCGGCGATACGACCGTGGCGCCGGCCCGCTGGCTCGCACCGCTGGCCGGACTCGGCCCGCGCGCCGACACGGCGCTGGCCCATGGCCGGGCGTGGGCGGACCAGGACGGCGACGCGCTGCTCCGGATGGCGCATGCGTGGGCCCGGCTCGGTGACCTCGTCGCCGCGGGCGACGCGGCCGCGCAGGCCGCCGATGTGCAGCGCCGCGCGGGGCGGCAGGGGTCGGCCCTGACCGCGGCGGCCACCGCGGCGAAGCTGGCCGAGAGGTCGGGTGCCCGTACCCCCGCGCTGCTGGTCGCGGCCCGGCCGCTGCCGCTGACCGCCCGCGAGCGCGAGATCGCCGCCCTGGCCGCCCGAGGGTTGTCGAACAAGGACATCGCGGCGCGACTGACCCTGTCGGTGCGCACCGTCGAGGGCCACCTCTACCGGGCCGGCCACAAGCTCGGCGTCTCCGAACGTGCCGGGCTGGCCGACCCTCTCGGAGTCGAGTAGCGCACTACTCGCACCGATCCGGCTCCAGCGGCGGATGCTGAACGCACCCGACCGAAGGAGGAGTCATGAGCACCACCTACGTACGGCCCCACGAGGGCCGGCACAGCCCGATGATCGACGGCGACCATGTCGCGAAGGCCGCCGTCAAGGACGCCCAGGGGGCCTTCGAGGTCTTCGAGGTGATCGCACCCGCCGCCCCGATGACGCCGCCGCACGTCTCGCCGTGGAGCGGGGTGCTGTACCTGCTCGAGGGCCGCATCACGGCGTACGTCGACGGGAGGTCCTACGACGTCGAGCCCGGCGGACTGGTCGTCTTCCCGGCGGGCACCCCTGGCACCTTCGAGGTCGTCGGCGACTCCGCCCGAGCGCTCGCGATCACCACGGGCGACGGCGCCGGCCGGTTCTTCGCCGACTTCGCCAGCTCTGTTCCCGCAGGCCAGCCGGCCGCGGACTCGATGGCCGCGATCCTGTCGGTGACCGAGCGCCATGGCGTCGCCCTCGCGGGCGGATGACTCAACGACAGGGGCCTGTCTCGGAACGCGACTTCACGCCGCGTTCCGAGACAGGCCCTGTGTGTGTGGGTCGGTGACCCGTCAGAGGTCGCGCCGGATCTCGTCCTCGCGGGGAAGGTCGGGGCTGCGTCGCAGGTTGACGACGGCGAGCGCGAGGCCTCCCCAGATGACCAGCATCGCGACGAGCATCATGACGATGGCAGAGGCAGTCATGACTGTGCTCCCTTCTCGTTGAAGTGAACCGAGGACAGAGCCTCGGGGTCTCGCCACTTGGCCTGAGCGGCCAGGAACCCGAAGACGATGACGGCGCCGGCGGCGCCCCAGCCGAAGACGGCGAGCATCCAGGCCGGGTAGCCCTCGTACGGCGTCTTCAGGTCCTCCCAGAAGGAGAGCCCGAGCACGAGGACCAGGCCGATCGGGGCGACGATGCTGACCAGGATCCGCCACCAGGCACCGACGACGATCGAGCTGCCGTCGGACAGGTGAGCGCTGAAGGTCGGCAGCACGCGCAGCCACCAGCTCATGACCAGCATCGAGATCACCGCGACCAGCAGGATGCCGAACTGGTTGATGAAGTGGTCGATGATGTCGAGCACGTAGATCCCGCTCGTCGTGGCGAAGAACACCAGGCTGAGCACGGCCATCGGCACGGTGACCGCGATCGTGGCGGTGGTGCGCGTCATCTCGAACTTGTCACGCACCGCCGAGATCACGACCTCGACGATGGAGACCATCGAGGTGAAGCCGGCGATGACCAGGGAGAAGAAGAACAGCACCCCGATCAGGGCACCGGCGGGCGCCTCGCTGATGATCGCGGGGAAGGCGACGAACGCCAGACCGATGCCAGAGGTGGCGACCTCGCCGACCGCGACCCCGTTGGCCTGCGCCATGAAGCCGAGCGCGGCGAAGACGCCGATGCCGGCGAGCAGCTCGAAGCTGGAGTTGGCGAAGCCGACCACGAGCCCCGCGCCGGGCATGTCGGTGTGCTTGTGGACGTAGGAGGAGTAGGTGATCATGATGCCGAAGCCGATGGACAGCGAGAAGAAGATCTGTCCGTACGCCGCCGCCCACACCGTTGCGTCGGTCAGCGCACTCCAGTTCGGGGTGAAGAGCGCGTCCAGCCCTTCGGCCGCACCGGGGAGGAAGAGCGAGCGCACCACGAGGATCGCGAAGGCGACGACGAGGATCGGGATGAAGATGGCCGAGGTCGCGCCGACGCCCTTCTGGACGCCGAGCAGCATGACGGCCAGGATCGCGACCCACACCAGCAGCAGCGGGATCAGCACGCCCCACACCGGGGTGGCGTCGATGCCAGGATCGCCTGCCTTGAGGAACTCGCCGAAGAAGAAGCCCTCCGGGTCGTCACCCCAGGCCTTGGTGACGCTGAAGATCGTGTAGCGCACCGCCCACGCCATCACGGCTGCGTAGTAGATGGCGATCATGAAGCAGATGCCGACCTGCCACCAGCCCAGGCCCTCGGTGCCGCGGCGCAGGCGCGCGAACGACAGCGGCGCGGAGCCGCGGTAGCGGTGGCCCAGTGCGTAGTCGAGGAACAGGAACGGGATTCCGGCCGTCAGCAACGCCACGATGTAGGGGATGACGAACGCGCCACCTCCGTTGTCGTAGGCGACGTAGGGGAAACGCCAGATGTTTCCCAGGCCCACCGCGGACCCGATTGCCGCGAAGATGAAGACCTGTCGCGATGAGAACGCTCCGCGCTTCGCCGCGGCCGCTTCATGCACGCCCTCAGGTGTCGTGCTCATATCCGCCTCCTTGCTCGATATGTGCGTGGCGCTTGTGGCGCCGATGTACTGCTGGCGACGCTTGTGGCGCCGGTCACAGAACCCTAGTCATCTGAAAGGCGGTGGTCGACTCCGGGGCGCGCGCGGCTGTCGGCCACAGCGTCGACCCATTGACAAAGTTGCGCCTCCTGTTGATTGTATGAGACATGGAATCAAATGTGTCTCATGCGGCGTCGGCGTACACCCCGTTGTCCGGGGAGTCGTGGGCCGACCCGTGGCCGATGTACGCCGCGCTGCGCGAGCACGACCCGGTCCACCACGTCGCCCGGGGTGACTACTGGGTCCTGACCAGGCACGTCGACGTCTTCGCGGCGGTGCGTGACCACGAGACGTACAGCTCGACCGGCGGGCTGACGACGGCTCACGACGAGCTCGAGCGGATCGGGCTGGCCGACAATCCGCCGATGGTGATGACCGATCCGCCGGCGCACACGGCGTTCCGGAAGCTGGTGAACCGCGGGTTCACGCCGAAGCAGGTCGAGGACGTGACGCCTCGGGTCACCCGGTTCGTGGGCGAGCGGGTCGAGCAGATCAAGGCAGCCGGTGGCGGCGACATCGTCGCGGAGCTCTTCAAGCCGCTGCCGAGCATGGTGGTGGCCCACTACCTCGGCGTACCCGAGGTGGACTGGGATCGGTTCGACGTGTGGACCGACGCGATCGTGGCGGCCAACGCGGCTCAGGACGAGAGCATCGGAGCCGGTGCCGCCGCCGAGCTGATGGGTTACTTCGCCGAGCTGATCGAGCGGCGCCGACAGGAGCCCGGTGACGACACCGTCTCCCATCTCGTCGCGGCCGGGGAGGCCGACGACGACGCCGGTCTGCTGCGGGTGCTCGCGTTCGCCTTCACGATGGTCGCGGGCGGCAACGACACGACGACCGGACTGCTGGGTGGTGGTCTGCCGCTGCTGGCGGACCGCCCTGACCAGCGCGAGCTCGCTCTGCAGGACGTCCCGGCCGCCGTCGAGGAGCTGCTGCGGCTCACCTCGCCCGTGCAGGGGCTCGCCCGGACCACCACCCGCGACGTCACGATCCACGACGTCACGATTCCCGCGGGGAAGAAGGTCCTGCTCTGCTACGCGGCGGCGAACCGGGATCCGCGCGCCTTCGGCGCCGACGCCGAGGAGCTCGACGTCACCCGGCATCCGCGGCAGATCCTGACCTTCGCCCACGGCGCGCATCACTGCCTGGGCGCCGCGGCCGCCCGGATGATGGGCCGGGTGACGCTCACCGAGATACTCACCCGGATGCCGTCCTTCACCGTCGACCACGACTCCCTGCGGTGGGCGCCGGGGAGCTATGTACGCAGGCCCGTCAGCCTCCACGTCGAGGTGGGCCGATGAGCGAGCGCCAGCGAGTGACCTGTACGTACATCATCGGGCCGCGTCCGTATTCTGGCGCTCGCGCTACGGAGGTGGCCCGATGAGCTGGTTGGAGGCGGAGCGCACCGAGCTCGCCGCCGAGCGGATCCTCGACGCCGCGGGCGAGCTCTTCGTCGAGCGAGGCGTCGACAAGCCGGGCATGGACGAGGTGGCCCGCGCGGCCGGCTGCTCGCGCGCGACCCTGTATCGCTACTTCGAGAACCGGCAGGCGCTGATCTACGCCTTCGCCCACCGCGAAGCGCGGCTCATCACCAAGCAGGTCGCCCAGGCCATGACCGAGGTGTCCGACCCCCGGCTCCGCGTGGTCGAGGCCGTCCTCGCCTGCCTCGCCGCCGTGCGCGAGCGCCCCCACCTCGCCGCCTGGTACGCCGGTGACAGCACCCTGCTGCGCGAGGTGCTCCACGACTCCCCGGTGATCCGCGGCGTCGCGGAGAGCTACCTCGCCTCTGACTCGGAAGCCGCCGATCCCGACCTCGGCGACTGGATCCTGCGGATCATCCTGTCGTTCCTCTCCAACCCCGGCGACGACGAAGAGGCAGAGCGCCGCCTGCTAGAGCGATTCCTCATGTCACCGCCCGCGTAGGTCCTGTCTCACAAGTCCGTTCCGCGGTGCGGCCAGCAGACGAGGACCCTGCTCGAGGCGAGTCCGGACCAAGCGTCCTAACCTACGACCGCGCCTGACCACACCATCCACCCTCGAGGAGCGCGACATCAACGACACGATCAGCGACATCGTCGTCCGACCCCTCTCGAGCCAGGACGAGCTCGACCTGTTCCTCCGGCTCTCCTACGTGCTCGACGACGAGCTGGCTGATGACCTGGCCGAGGGGCGGCGTCGCCCCGAGTGGATGTGGGTCGCCACCAGCGGGGACCGCCTGCTTGCCCGTGCCTCGTGGTGGGGTCGACCGGGTGCGACGGCGCCGGACGTCCTGGACTTCTTCGACCTCGACGACACCCTGGACGCGGACGCGGCCAGCGGGATCGGAAGCCGGCTTCTGCGTACCGCGCTGGCCGCCGTCGTGCCGGCCGGCTCGACGCCCCCGGAGTACGGGCGGTACATCCCGCCCGACTGGCGGGACGATCCGGCCGCGCGACGCGTCGTCGAGTCGCGCATGTCCGTCCTCGAAGGGCTCGGGGCGACCCCGCTCGTCGAGCGTCTCCGCCTCGAGTGGCGGGCCGGCTCCCCGGTTCCCGTCCCGAGCGGGCGCCTGCGATTCCGATCCGTGAGCGATCGTGACGAGCTGGTGGCACTGATGGAGCCGGTCCTGAAGGGGACGCTCGACGCTCACAGCCAGGCTGACCTCGAGACGACGTCGCCCGCGGACGTTGCCGCAAAGCACTTCGACGACGAGTTCGCCGGGTTCTCCAGCCCGCGGGCCTGGTGGCAGGTGGCCGAGCTCGACGACGGCGAACCGGTCGGCTTCGTCATTCCTGCCCGGAACGGCTACCACGCGATCATCGCCTACGTCGGCGTCCTGCCCGCGTATCGCGGCCACGGCTACATCGACGACCTGCTGAGCGAAGGCACGCGCATCCTCGCCGACCAGGACGTCCCGAGGATCCGGGCGTCCACGGACCTCGGCAACACCCCGATGGCCGCGGCCTTCGGTCGTGCCGGCTACATCAACTTTCAGCGAGCGATCAACATGACCTGGTCGTGATCTGCCCGCGACGATCCCGGGGTCCGGTGCGCACCGGGTCTCAGCTGGCCCAGCCATCGTGTCGTAGCACCGCCGACGGTGCGGTGCCGTACTTCCTCCGATAGGCGGCGGCGAAGCGGCTCGCCGAGGAGAAGCCCCAGCGCGCTGCGACGTCGCCGACGCTCAGGGCGGGATCCGTGGTGAGGTCGGCGTGGGCACGCTGGAGCCGGACGTCGAGGAGATACCGGGAGGGCGCGCTTCCCACCCACTGCTGAAAGCCCTCCTGCAGGCGGCGCACGCTGGTGCCGGCGAGAGCGGCCATGTCGGCGGCGGTCCAGGCTCGGGCCGGGTCGTCGTGGAGGGCCTCGACCACGCGGCGGATCGTCCGCGGCCGTGCGGCTGTGGTGACGCCGCCGTCGGGGGAGCACATCTCCAGGAGGCCCGCGGCGACCGCGCCGGCGAGCTGGCGGCGTACGAGCTCACTGTCGGCGAAGATGTCCGGGTCGTGCAGGTTGGTGGCCAGACTGGTGATCAGGTGATGCCAGGCGCGCCCGCGGCCGCGCTCCAGCGAGAGCTGCTCCGGGAGGAGGGCACGAGCGTTGACGCGGTCGGTGCCCAGGATCCGCTCGGTCTCGACCTCCAGCCAGTCACTGTCGAACTTCACCCCGAGCACGGTGCAGGTCGCGTCCCAGTGGCTGATCAGGGACGGGGTGTCTGCCCGGAAGACGGTCCCTTGGCCGACCACCGAGGTGAGATCTCCGAACCGGCCGCGGCTCTCCAGGTGGCCGGTGATCGGCATGTTCACCTCGTACGCGCTCGGGTAGTCGCACTCGATCGCCACATCCGCGCCCCAGCCGACATGGCCGATCATGACCGGACCGAGCTCCAATGTACGCAGCGTGAGCCGCGGCTCGTGAGCGCCGCGGACCGGCCGGAGCTCGTGCGGGAAGTATGCCTGGGCAACGACGCGCGAGGCCTGCCCCCAGTCCCTGGGAGCGACTCGCATACGACCGGACATGCCGCAGAGCGTACCTGAGACGGGCGTCACAGATTGGTCGCGTTCAGGGTGCAGAACCCGCGCAATCCGTGTCGCCCGGGCGCGCGGACCGACCTACTTTCGACTCCTGTTCGGAACCTCCCATCTCTCGAGGAGCACCCATGACGACCACGCAGCAATCCGGCAAGCAGGACCTCTCCTGGCTCGACGACGTGACGATGACCGACCTTGAGCGAAACCCCTATCCGACCTACGAGCGCCTACGCCGCGAGGCGCCGCTCGCCTTCGTCCCGGTCCTCGGCTCCTACGTCGCATCCACCGCGGAGATCTGTCGCGAGGTCGCCACCAGCCCGGACTTCGAGGCGGTGATCACCCCGGCCGGCGGACGTACGTTCGGCCACCCGGCGATCATCGGCGTCAACGGTGACATCCACGCCGATCTGCGCGGCATGGTCGAGCCCCAGCTGCAGCCGGCCGAGGTCGACAGCTGGGTCGACGACCTGGTCCGCCCGATCGCGCGGGACTACGTCGAGCAGTTCGAGGACCGCGGTCGCGCCGAGCTGGTCGCGGATTACTGCGAGCCCGTCTCCGTACGCACGCTCGGCGACCTGCTCGGGCTGCAGTCGGTCTCCTCCGACAAGCTCCGCGAGTGGTTCCACAAGCTGAACGTCTCGTTCACCAACGCCGCGGTCGACGAGAACGGGGAGTTCACCAACCCTGACGGGTTCACCCCCGGTGACGAGGCCAGGGCCGAGATTCAGGCAGTCGTCGACCCGCTGATCGACCGGTGGATCGAGCACCCCGAGAACACCGCGATCTCCCACTGGCTCCACGACGGCATGCCGCCGGGGAAGACCCGCGACCGCGCGTACATCTACCCCACCATCTACGTCTACCTGCTGGGTGCGATGCAGGAGCCCGGCCACGGCATGGCCTCGACGCTGGTGGGGCTCTTCAGCCGCCCCGAGCAGCTGGAGGAGGTCGTCGACGACCCGTCGCTGCTGCCGCGGGCGATCTCGGAGGGCATGCGCTGGACCTCGCCGATCTGGTCGGCGACCGCGCGGATCAGCACCAAGCCGGTCACCGTGGCCGGCGTCGACCTGCCCGCCGGGACCCCGGTGATCCTCTCCTACGGCTCCGCGAACCACGACTCCGGGAAATACGATGCGCCGACCGCGTACGACCTGCACCGGCCGCCGCTGCCGCACCTCGCCTTCGGTGCAGGGAACCACGCGTGTGCTGGCATCTACTACGCCAACCAGGTGATGCGGATCGGGCTCGAGGAGCTCTTCGAGGCGATCCCCAACCTGGAGCGCGACACCGGCGAGGGCGTCGAGTTCTGGGGCTGGGGCTTCCGCGGCCCGACCAGCCTGCACTGCACCTGGGAGGTCTGAGCGATGTCCGCCGCGATCAGTGTCTCCGGCCGCCGCGTCGAGTGCGCCGAGGACCAGTCGATCCTGGAGGCGTTCCTCCGCGCCGGCGTGTGGATGCCGAACTCCTGCAACCAGGGCACCTGCGGCACCTGCAAGCTGCAGGTCCTGTGCGGCGAGGTCGACCACCGCGACTCGCCGCTCGAGACGCTGACCGCGGACGAGCGCGCGAGCGGTCTGGCGCTGGCGTGCCAGGCCCGGCCGCTCGGGGACACCGAGGTCGCGCTGTGCGGCACGGAGATGGGCCGCGCGACCCACGTGCTCCGTGACCTCACCGCCACCGTCGTCGACGTCGAGGACGTCGCCCGCGACACCCGCCGGGTCCGCCTCGGCCTCGAGGAGCCGCTCGCGTTCTCGGCGGGACAGTACGTCGAGGTGCTCGTCCCCGGCACCGCCGAGCGGCGCCAGTACTCCCTCGCCAACACGGCCCAGGAGGACAAGGTCCTCGAGCTCCACGTACGCCGCATCCCCGGCGGCGTGGCCAGCGACTGGCTCTTCGGGTCGGTCGCGGTCGGTGACCGGGTCGAGGTACGCGGCCCGCTCGGCGACTTCCACGTCCCGGATGCGGACCAGGATGAGGGCGAGCCGATGGTGCTCATCGGCGGTGGCACCGGGCTGGCGCCCCTGCTCGGCATCGCCCGTACCGCGCTCGAACGTCACCCGAACCGGATGATGGTGCTCTACCACGGCGTACGCACCGAGGCCGACCTCTACGACACCGACCGTCTCGCAGAGCTGGCCGAGAGGTATCGCAGCTTCAGCTTCGTCACCGTGCTCTCCCGGGAGGCGCGGCCCGGTCACCGCAGCGGCTATGCGCCCGACGCCTTCGTCGAGGACGTCGCCAGCGCGCGTCGCTGGTCCGGGTGGCTGTGCGGCTCGCCGGCGCTGGTCGAGGCCGGGGTCAAGGCGTTCAAGCGGCGCCGGATGGCACCCCGGCTCATCCACCGGGAGAAGTTCGAACCGGCCGACGCGCGCGGCGCGGGCACCTGAAGATCCTGTCGGGCGGCCCTTGCCGTGCCGACGAACCAACGTCGAAGATGAATCGCGAGCGACCGGATCTCTCCGGGGCCGCGAGAGGAGACACATGCAGCAGGTCAAGGCCGTCATCGCCCGTGCCAAGGGGGCGCCCGTCGAGCTCGTGACGATCAACGTTCCCGAGCCAGGACCGGGCGAGGCGGTGGTGAAGATCCAGTCGTGCGGGGTGTGCCACACCGACCTGCACTACCGCGAGGGCGGGATCAACGACGAGTTCCCGTTCCTGCTGGGCCACGAGGCCGCCGGGATCGTCGAGGCGGTGGGTCCGGACGTGACCGACGTGGCGCCGGGCGACTTCGTGGTGCTCAACTGGCGCGCGGTCTGCGGCAGCTGCCGGGCGTGCAAGCGCGGTGAGCCGCAGTATTGCTTCGCCACGTTCAACGCGACCCAGAAGATGACGCTGGAGGACGGCACGGAGCTCTCGCCCGCGCTGGGCATCGGCGCCTTCGCGGAGAAGACGCTGGTCGCGTCGGGTCAGTGCACGAAGGTCGACCCAGAGGCCCGGCCCGCCGCTGTCGGCCTGCTCGGCTGCGGCGTGATGGCCGGTATCGGTGCCGCCATCAACACCGGCGGCGCGACCCGCGGGAGGTCGGTGGCCGTCATCGGGTGCGGCGGTGTCGGGGTGGCCGCGATCGCCGGTGCGGCGCTGGCCGGGTCGAGCCCGGTCATCGCCGTCGACATCGACGCCAAGAAGCTCGAGCGCGCCGCGGCCATGGGCGCGACGCACACCGTGGACTCCTCGCAGACCGACCCGGTCGAGGAGATCCGGCGGATCTGCTCGGAGACGTACGAAGGTGCCGAAGGCGCCGACATCGTCGTCGAGGCGGTCGGACGCCCGGAGACCTGGAAGCAGGCCTTCTACGCCCGCGACCTGGCCGGCACCGTCGTGCTCGTCGGCGTGCCCACGCCCGACATGTCGGTGCCCGAGATCCCGCTCCTGGACGTCTTCGGCCGCGGGGGCGCCCTCAAGTCCAGCTGGTACGGCGACTGCCTCCCCAGCCGCGACTTCCCGATGCTGGTCGACCTCTATCGCCAGGGGCGTCTCGACCTGGACGCCTTCGTCAGCGAGGAGATCGGGATCGGCGACATCGAGGCCGCCTTCGAGAAGATGCATCGCGCCCCTGATGGGCAGAGTGTCCTGCGCTCGGTGGTGGTGCTCTGATGGCCGTACGTGTGGACCACGCGATCACCAGCGGCACGTTCAGCCTCGACGGTGAGACGCACCAGGTGGACAACAACGTCTGGGTGGTCGGCGACGACCAGGAGTGCCTGGTCATCGACGCACCGCACTCGGTGGAGGACATCTTGGCCGTGGTGGACGGTCGCCGCGTGAAGGCGATCGTCTGCACCCACGCCCACGATGACCACGTACGTGTGGCGCCGGCGCTGCGGGAGGCGGTCCGGGCCCCGATCCTGCTGCATCCCGACGACCGGCCGCTGTGGGAGCTCACCCACCCCGACGAGCTGTGGGACGTGGACCTGTCCGACGGCCAGGTCATCGAGATCGGCGACACCTCTGTGACCGTCCTGCACACGCCGGGTCACGCGCCCGGTGCGGTCTGTCTGTCGGTGCCCTCGCTGGGGTGCGTCTTCACCGGCGACACCCTGTTCCAGGGTGGTCCGGGGGCGACCGGGCGCTCGTTCAGCGACCGGCCCACCATCGAGTCGTCGATCCGGGCCAAGCTGTTCACGCTTCCGGGCGAGACGGTCGTCCACACCGGGCACGGCGACGACACCACGATCGCCGCCGAGGCTGCCGGCCTGGGCTGATCAGCGCTCGGCGGCGGCGAACTCCGCGCGCATCCAGGCGCACCACTCCAGGGCCGTACGCCGTGACCGGATGCCTCCTTCGAGGGTGATCCGGGTGGCGAACAGGGGGTTCGACGGGTCGCGGACGCCGGGGCGGTCGGCGATCTCGGCCAGCTCTTCGAGATAGCGTTCGAGTACGCCCTGATGGACCGCCTCGAGCCGGCCGACCAGCTCGGTGGCGGCGTCGGGCTCGACGGTCCAGATCGACCACAGCCGGAGGATCTCCAGGTCGCGGACCGGCTGGGGCTCGAGATCGCCGACGACCCATGCGGCCAGGGCATTCCGACCCGTCTCGGTGATCCGGTAGCGCTTCGTCGGACGGGGGCCGGCTCCCTCGATGACCTCGTGCTCGACCAGCCCGGCGGCGTCGAGACGGTTCAGCTCCGGGTAGATCTGGGAGTGGCGGGCGGTCCAGAAGTAGCCGATCGGCTGCCGCATCCGCTGCGCGACCTCGTAGCCGGTGCTCGGCCGCCGTGCCAGCAGGCCGAGGATGGCGAAGCCGAGGTTGGAAGTGGTCGCCTCGGGGTCAGTCATATGTCAATATTGACATATGCGGAGCGTGAAGGGCGTTGCGGCCGGGGTGGCGATCCTCGGCCTGGTGCTGGCCGGGTGCGGTGCGGAGAACGGTGCTGACGGGGACGGTGGTCCGGGCAAGGCGAAGGAGTCGGGCCCCGCGCTGCCGACGGACGGGCCGTACATCCAAGGTGAGCTCGGCGGCTGCTTCCTGCCGGAGACGGCCGCCGGGGTGGAGCCGATGCAGGTCGTCGGCAAGGGCCTCGAGCTGCCGGCCATCCGCTTCTCCCCTCCGGACGGCCAGGGTCCGTCGGCGGTGCTGGTGATGCTCCACCAGACCGACGGGGGCCGCTGCGGCTGGGGTGACTTCGCGATCCTGGCGGCCCTCCAGGGCGTCGCCGGCCTCTCGTTCGACCTCTGCGGCTATGGCGACGCCGACTGCGGGATCAAGGATCCCGACGACCCGGTACCGCAGGTGCGGGCCGCGCTGAGCGAGGTCGAGAAGCAGTGGCCGGATGCACCGGTCGTGCTGGTCGGCGCCTCGATGGGAGGCAGCCAGACCGTACGGGCCGTCGCCGCAGGCGTGGAGATCGACGGCTGGGTCGACCTGTCGGGCCCGTCGAGCTGGGCCGGCGTCGACCTGACCTCGGTCGCCGACTCGATCAGCACGCCGGGCCTGATCGCGATCGCCGAGGACACCGACGGTGCCGAGGAGGCCGACGCCGCCCAGGCGCTGGCGCAGGCCACATCCTCGGAGTTCGTCCCCGCCGAGGCAGGGCACGGCTGGGAGCTGGTGGTCGAGGAGGGCCGGCTCTCGCCGCTCGGTCAGCAGGTCCTCACGTACGCCACGAGGTGACTCCTCCCTGATCCTGCCCGCAAGACTCTCCGATCGGGGAGGTTGCTCGGCTCACGCCGTGATTAACGTGCGAACGGTCACCCCGTGAGAGGAGCAGCAGATGGAACCCCAGAACGAGTCGAACCAGGCCGATGTCGCCACCGACGTCGCCACCGAGGACCTCATCGAGGAGGTCTCGATCGACGGAATGTGCGGCGTCTACTGATGCCCGATCGCATGCTCGAGGAGCCGTGGACACTCTCGCCCTCGGTGGCGCTGCGTCCTGAGCCCTTCGGGGCCCTCGCCTACCACTTCGGCAACCGGAAGCTGACCTTCCTCAAGCGGCCGGAGCTGGTCGAGGTGGTCCGGCTCCTCGAGCAGCACCCTCGTCTCGGCAGCGCGCTCGACGCGGCCGGCATCCCGCCTGAGCAGCACGACGCGTACGCAGCGGCGCTCCGCGCCCTCGCCGAGACCGACATGATCCGCCCCCGCCATGAGGAGGCAGCGTGACCCTCGCACCAGAACGCCCCACCACTCCCAAGGCCCGTCCCACAGGCGGCAGCCTCGTCGAGCAGTTCGAGTTCGGCCTCGACGCCCCGATCTGTCTGACGTGGGAGCTGACGTACGCGTGCAACCTCGAGTGCGCCCACTGCCTGTCGAGCTCGGGCCGGCGCGACCCGCGCGAGCTGAGCACGGAGCAGTGCAAGGCGGTCATCGACGAGCTGCAGCGCATGCAGATCTTCTACGTCAACATCGGCGGCGGAGAGCCGACGATCCGCCCCGACTTCTGGGAGCTCGTGGAGTACGCCGTCGACCATCAGGTCGGCGTGAAGTTCTCCACCAACGGCTTCCGGATCACCCCCGAGCGCGCCGCCTTCCTGGCCTCGACCGACTACGTCGACGTACAGATCTCTCTGGACGGCGCGACGGCGGAGGTCAACGACCGGGTCCGTGGAGCGGGTTCGTACGACACCGCGCTCAAGGCGCTGGCGAACCTCCGCGACGCCGGCTTCTCCGACGCCAAGATCTCCGTCGTCTGCACCCGGGAGAACATCGGCCAGCTCGACGACTTCAAGGCCATCGCCGACGAGTACGCCGCCACCCTGCGCCTCACCCGGCTGCGCCCGTCGGGTCGCGGCGCGGACGTCTGGGACGAGCTGCACCCGCTCCCCGAGCAGCAGCGCGAGCTCTACGACTGGCTGATGGCGCATGGTGAGGACGTCCTCACCGGCGACTCCTTCTTCCATCTGGCCGCCTATGGCGAGTCGCTGCCGGGCCTCAATCTGTGCGGCGCCGGTCGGGTGGTGTGCCTGATCGACCCGATCGGCGACGTCTACGCCTGTCCGTTCGCGATCCACGACCAGTTCCTGGCCGGCAACCTGCTCGGTGAGGGTGGCTTCAAGGAGGTGTGGCAGTCCTCGCCGCTGTTCACCGAGCTGCGCTCGCCGCAGACCGGCGGAGCCTGCACGAAGTGCCAGCACTTCGACGCGTGCCGCGGCGGCTGCATGGCCGCCAAGTTCTTCACCGGACTGCCGCTGGACGGGCCGGACCCGGAGTGCGTCCAGGGCTTCGGCGAGACCGCCCTCGCCGGCGACCGGCTCGTCCCACAGGCGAGCAAGGACCACTCGCGCAGCCAGGCCAGCCGCAACGCTCCGGTGCTGCTGAACCTCGGTGCCACCAGGCGGCGCCCCGTCTCCGCCTGCAACGAAGACCCGCTCGCCGGAGGTGATCTGTAGTGAAGCTCGAGAACCCCTGGAAGAAGAACCCGTGGTTCGAGTCGGTCGCGGTGGCCCAGGAACGAGCCCGCCGCCGGCTGCCCAAGCCGGTCTACGGCGCGCTGGTCGCCGGCTCCGAGCGCGGCCAGAGCATGACCGACAACCAGGCCGCCTTCGCCGAGCTCGGCTGGGCACCCCATGTCGTCGGGCAGCACGCCAAGCGCGACCTGGGTACGACCGTCTTCGGCCACTCCGTCCCGCTGCCGGTCCTGATCAGCCCCACCGGGGTCCAGGCGGTGCATCCCGACGGCGAGGTCGCGGTCGCCCGGGCCGCCGCTGCCCGCGGCACCATCATGGGGCTGTCCAACTTCGCCTCCAGATCGGTGGAGGAGGTCACCGCGACCGGCGCGACCACGTT
Source organism: Nocardioides sp. NPDC058538 (assembly GCF_042719275.1). Lineage (NCBI taxonomy): Bacteria > Bacillati > Actinomycetota > Actinomycetes > Propionibacteriales > Nocardioidaceae > Nocardioides > Nocardioides sp. NPDC058538. Next base: position 142,667 of record NZ_JBHXNY010000009.1, read on the forward strand.
CTTCCAGATGTACTGGACCGGCGACCGCGACACCGTGGTCCAGCGCATGCAGCGCGCCCACGCCGCCGGCGCGCAGGGTCTGATCGCGACGCTCGACTGGTCGTTCTCGATCGGCCGCGACTGGGGCAGTCCCGAGATCCCGGAGAAGGTCGACCTGCGGACGATGATGCGCCTGGCACCGCAGGTGGCGGCCAGGCCCCGGTGGGCGTGGCAGTTCGGGCGTACGGGCTCCTTCCCGGATCTCACCGCGCCCAACCTCGCCCCGCCGGGCGGGAGCGCGCCGACGTTCTTCGGCGCCTACTACGAGTGGATGACCACCCCGCCGCCGAGCTGGGACGACGTCGCCTGGATGCGTGAGCAGTGGCACCAGATCAGCGGCACCCCGTTCGTGCTCAAGGGCGTGTGCCGGGTCGACGACGCGCTCCGCGCGGTCGATGTCGGGGTGGCGGGCATCTCCGTGTCCAACCACGGCGGGAACAACCTCGACGGCACCCCTGCCGCGATCAGGATGGTCAAGCCGATCGCCGACCGCGTCGGCGACCAGGTCGACGTGGTGATGGACGGAGGCTTACGCCGCGGCTCCGATGTCGTCAAGGCGCTCGCGCTCGGCGCGAAGGCGGTGCTGATCGGCAGGGCCTACCTGTGGGGTCTGGCGGCCAACGGCCAGGCCGGCGTCGAGAACGTCCTCGACGTGCTGAGCGGTGGCATCGACTCGGCGCTGCGAGGGCTCGCGGTCGGATCGGTCGCCGAGCTGAACCCGGAGCACCTGATCGTCCCGGACGGCTTCCATGTCCGCGCTGGGTGACGCCACCTGGCCGCAGGTGCGCCAGGGCACGATCCTGCTGGTGCCCGTCGGGTCGCTGGAGCAGCACGGCCCGCATCTTCCCTTCGACACCGACACCACCATCGCGACCGCGGTCACGCAGGGGGTGGCTGAGCGGCTCGCGGAGCAGGGTGTCCAGAGCTGGACGGCGCCGCCGATCCCGATCGGCTCCAGCGGCGAGCACCAGTCCTTCCCCGGCACCGTGTCGATCGGGAGCGATGCGCTCCATCTGGTCGTCGTCGAGCTGGTCCGTTCGGCCCGCACCTGGGCCGAACGGGTCGTGCTCGTCAACGGCCACGGCGGCAACGCCGCCGCGCTGACCAGCGCGGTCAACCAGCTCACCTTCGAGCGACAGACCGCGTGCTGGCTGCCGTGCCGCACCGAGGAGTTCGACCTGCACGCCGGCCGCACCGAGACGTCCCTGATGCTGCACCTGAGGCCCGAGGTCGTACGCATGGACCTGGCCGAGCCCGGCGACACCCGGCCGCTCGCGGAGATTCTCCCGGCCATGCGGGCGGGCGGGGTCGCAGCGGTCTCCGCCAACGGCGTTCTCGGCGACCCGACCGGCGCCACGGCGGCGCAGGGAGCGGCGGCGCTCACCATGATGATCGAGCAGACCACGATGGACGTGATGGCTCCCGGCGGCGTGGCAGTGGGGTGAGATTCCCGATCGGCTTCCGGGTCCGAGTCCGGGAGGACGTACGCCGCATCGACCGGCGCCTGCTGGTAGGAGGTTCGCCGCTGCGTGCCGTCCGGCTCACCGACGCCGCGCTGGCCCGTCTCGACGATGGCGAGATCACGGTCGTCGACGCGGCCACCGAGGCGCTCGCGGCGAGGCTCGTCGACGGCAACCTGGCCGATCCCGTGCTCGACGGTCCCGGCGTGGATCCGGCCGAGCTCACCGTCGTGATCCCGGTACGGGACCGGCCCGACCAGCTCGACCGTGCTCTCGCCTCGCTGGGAGCCCTCCATCGCATCGTCGTCGACGACGCCTCGCTCGATCCCGATGCCGTCGAGAGGGTCGCCAACCGCCACGGCGCTCACCTCCTGCAGCTGCCTGAGAACCTCGGCCCTGCCGGCGCCCGCAACGCGGGCCTGCGGGCGGTGCGCACCCCGTACGTCGCCTTCGTCGACTCCGATGTCACCGTCGAGGCGAGCACGCTGCTGGCGCTCTCCCGCCACTTCGCCGACGGCCGCGTCGCGCTGGTGGCGCCGCTGGTCCGCAGCCGTGCCCGCAGCCGGGCGCCGCGGTGGTTCGAGCGCTTCGACGAGGACGACTCCTCCCTCGCGCTCGGCACCCGCGCCTGCGTCGTGCGCCCGGGTGCCGCGGTGGGCTGGCTGCCCAGCGCCTGTCTCGTCGGGCGTACGGACCGGCTCGGGCCGGGCTTCGAGGAGTCGATGCGGGTGGGCGAGGACGTCGACCTGGTGTGGCGGCTGGTCGAGGCCGGCGAGGTCGTCCGCTACGACCCGGGCCAGGTGGCCTGGCACGACACCCGCACGACGGTCCGCGGCTGGCTGGGCCGCAAGTACCTCTATGGGACCGGCGGCGCCGACCTCGCCGTCCGGCACGGCCGCAAGGGCGCTCCGGCCGTGATGACCGCGAGCATGGCGGCCACCGCGGCCGCGCTGATGGTGCACCGCCGGTGGTCCCTCCCGGTCGCCGCGGCCGGGATCGCCTACGGCGTCCTCTCGCTGCGAAGACGGCTGCCGGAGACCCCCGGACGTGACCGGCTCGCGGTCCAGCTCTGCGCCCAGGGCCTCGGCTGGACGGTGCGCCAGGAGGCCGCACTGCTGCTGCGGCACTGGTGGCCGCTGACCGCGCTCCTCGCCCCGCACAGCCGCCTGCTGAGGCGCGCCCTGGCGGCCTCCCTGGTCGTCGACGTGGTCGTCGCCCAGGTCGACAACCCCGGCACGAGATACCGGCCGCTGGCCCGCCGCCTCGACGACATGGCGTACGGCGCAGGGCTGTGGGCCGGCGCGATCAGAGCACGTTCGATGACCTGTCTGCTGCCGCGCCGACCTGGCCAGGGAGGCACCTCTCCCAACGGGTAGGTCGGCCCCTCCCGGGCCGGGCTGTTTCCCGTTCCTCACCTGTTCGCGGCTCGGTCGGCGTACCTAATGTGCTGAGCGTCACACACCAACGGAGGTTTGCCATGCAGGTCGACGAACTACTCAAGCCCTTCCCCATCAAGGAGTTCCACCCGTTCCCTCGAGCCCTCATGGGCCCCGGCGCTCACGAGATGATCGGGCCCGAGGCTCTCAAGATGGGCTTCCGCAAGACCCTCGTGATGACGTCCGGCCTCCGCGGCACGGACATCGTCACCAAGATCGTCGAGTCGATGAAGTACCACGGCCTCGAGGTCGTCGTGTACGACAAGGTCGAGTCCAATCCCAAGGACTACAACGTCATGGACTCGGTGAAGCTCTACCAGGAGAACGAGTGCGACTCGTTCGTCTCCATCGGCGGCGGCTCGTCGCACGACGCCTGCAAGGGCGCGCGCATCTCGGTCGCCCACGACGGCCGCAACGTCAACGAGTTCGAGGGCTTCAACATGTCCGAGAACCCGAAGAACCCGCCGCACATCGCGGTGTCCACGACCGCCGGCACCGGGTCGGAGACCTCCTGGGCGTACGTCATCACCGACACCACCACGGACCCCGACAACCCGCACAAGTACGTCGCCTTCGACGACGCCTCGGTGGCCAGCCTGGCGATCGACGACCCGGTGCTCTACTACGACTGCCCGGTCGACTACACCGCGCAGTGCGGCTTCGACGTGCTCGCGCACGCCAGCGAGCCGTACGTCTCCCGGATCAACTTCCAGCCCTCGCTCGGCAACGCGCTGCACGCGATCAAGCTGACCTCGGAGAACCTGCGGCAGGCGGTCTGGAACGGCCAGGACCTCGGCGGCCGCGAGGGGATGATGTACGCCCAGTACATCGCCGCCCAGGCGTTCAACTCCGGCGGTCTCGGCATCATCCACTCGATCAGCCACGCGGTGAGCGCCTTCTACGACACCCACCACGGTCTCAACAACGCGATCGCGCTGCCGCGGGTGTGGGCGTTCAACATGCCCTCGCACTACAAGCGCTTCGCCGACATCGCCCGGGCGATGGGCGTCGACACCCACGGCATGACCGACGTGCAGGCCGCCGACGCGGCGCTCGCGGCGGCGATCCGGCTGCTGCGCGACGTCGGCATCACCGAGCGGTTCGTGGACGTCACCAAGGACACGTACTCGAAGAACCGGCTCGGCCAGGGGCCGACCGCCTACTACGAGAACGCCCCGAAGATCGTCGGCGACGCCGCGGACGTCGACCGGATCACCAACCACGTCCTCGGCGACGCCTGCACGCCCGGCAACGCCAAGGAGTGCACGTTCGAGACCGTCCGTCCGGTGGTCGACCACTGCCTCAACGGCGACCTGGACGACCTGCTCGGCTGATCCACCCATCGTGGGGGGGGGGGGGGCCCCCCGCCCCCCCCCCCCCCCCCCCCCCCCCCCCCCCGGGGTGACGGGTGGGCCCCCCCCCACCCCAACCCCGGCGGCGAAGCACA
>NZ_JBHXNY010000009.1:147058-186273 GCF_042719275.1 Nocardioides sp. NPDC058538
CGGGTGGTTGGGGGTCTAAACCCCTCCTTCTGGGGCCCTTTGTTGTCGCGGCTGGACTCACCCCCCCGGGGGGCGGGCCCCCCCCCCCCGCCCCCGCCACACCGGCCCAACCACCACCTCGAGGAGTGCACGTGTCGACCACCACCGAACCGATCCAGGGCTTCACCGACGTCGAGGACACCCGCGCCCAGCTGGCGACGTGCGGCTACCTCGCCGACGACCGGCTCGCCACCACGGTGTTCCTGCAGACGCGGCTGGAGAAGCCGGTCCTGCTCGAGGGCCCGGCGGGCGTCGGCAAGACCCAGCTGGCCGAGAGCCTCGCCGCCGCGACCGGACGGCGCCTGATCCGGCTGCAGTGCTACGAGGGCCAGGACGAGACCAAGGCGCTCTACGAGTGGGACTACGGCAAGCAGCTGCTCTACACCCAGATCCTGCGCGAGAAGATCGGCCAGGTCGTCGAGGACGCCGCAGACCTGAACGAGGCCGTCGAGCGGATCGCCAAGCAGGACTCGGTGTTCTTCTCGCAGCGGTTCCTGGCGGCGCGGCCGCTGCTCGAGGCGATCGACTCCGACACCCCGGTGGTGCTTCTCATCGATGAGGTCGACCGGGCCGACGAGGCCCTGGAGGCGGTGCTGCTCGAGCTGCTCGCGGAGTTCCAGATCTCCATCCCCGAGATCGGCACGGTGACCGCCAGGACGATGCCGTACGTCGTCCTGACCTCGAACAACACCCGCGACCTCTCCGCCGCGCTCAAGCGCCGGTGCCTGCACCTCTTCCTCGACTACCCCGACGCGACCCGTGAGCTGGAGATCATCCGGTCCAAGGAGACCGGTCTCGCCGACTCCCTCGCCTCGCGGCTGGTCGACATCGTCCGGGGCATCCGCGAGCTCGAGCTGCGCAAGGCGCCCAGCATCTCCGAGACCGTCGACTGGGCCCGGACGCTGGCGGTGCTCGGCGTCGAGGAGCTCACCGCCGACGTGCTCTCGACCACCCTCAACGTCGTGGTGAAGTACGAGCGCGACCTGAAACGGGTGATGGAGGCGCTGCCGCGCCTGGTCGACCCGAACGCCGAGGTGCCCGACCACCTGCACGGGCATGGCCACGGTCACTCCCACGCCCCGGCTGCCGAGGATGACGACGTCGACGGCCGCGCCGAGCGGAAGGCGAAGGACCAGCCCGGCCGGCACAACGCGGGCTACTACGGCGGAGCCGGCGGCACCGGACCGCGTACGGCACCCGCGGTGTCCGCCAGCCAGGGCAGCCGGGCGTTCCCCTCGGCCCGCAAGCGTCCGGTCTGAGCCGGGAGCGAGGCCCGACATGGAGACCGCACTCCACCGATTCATCCGGCTGCTCCGGCTCTACGGCGTACGCGTGAGCACCGCCGAGGTGATCGACGCGATGCACGCGGTCGCCCAGCCCGGAGTGCTCGAGCAGCGCCACGTGCTCCACGCCGCGCTGACCGCGAGCCTGGTCAAGGACCGCCGCGACCTGGCCACGTTCGACCTCGTCTTCGACCGGTTCTTCGGGCTGCGCCCGGTCATCGAGGATGAGGACGAGCACGGGCACACCCACGACGATCTCTCCGACGATGGCGAGCTCAGCGACTTCACGCTCTCCGAGGAGCCGGGCGAGGTGCCGGAGGACGGGCACAGCCACGGCAAGCCGGACGACATCAAGGAGTACTTCAAGCCCGAGGACATGGCGCAGCGCTACAACCTCCACCAGGAGGCGAACAAGATCGACATCGCCGCGCTCACCGACGAGATCGTCCTCTCCAACGACCCCAAGTCCAGCCCCGGGGAGGCCGCGCGGGTCCAGCTCTCGACCAGCCGGATGCACAACCCCGGCAACCCGGGCGAGCTGATCCGTGACGGCGGTATGCAGCTCGACACCGAGCTGTCCGTGCAGGAGGAGATCGCGCTGCTGAGCTGGCTCGAGGAGCGCGAACCCGAGAGCGGCATCGACGACGACGATGCCCTCGCGGAGCTCCGCAAGGCGCTCTCCCCATGGCTGGCCAGCCTCCCCGAGCGGATCCGGGACCACCTCGAGCGGCTGATGAGCATGGAGCGCGAGATCGAGTCGAAGGAGATCCAGGCAGCGCAGGCCGAGACCGTGGCCGAGCACGATCGCGCCGCGCTGGAGGAGTCGCTGCGCCGGCTGCTCAGGAAGCTCCACGGAGCGCCACGCCCGCGACGTACGGTGGCTGCCCGCGGCATCGTCGACGGCCGCCGGACGATGCGCACCAACATGAAGTACGACGGCGTGCCGTTCCGGCCGGTGACGGTCGCGAAAGCGCACGACCGGCCGCGGCTGCTCGTCCTGTGCGACGTCTCCCTGTCCGTACGCTCCACCGCCCGCTTCACGCTGCACCTGCTGCACAGCCTGCAGTCGGTCGCCACATCGGTCCGGTCCTTCGCGTTCGTGAAGGACCTGGTGGAGATCACCGACCTCTTCGCCGAGCACCGGATCGAGGACGCGCTGTCCCTGGTGCTGGCGGGCCTGCCGGCCGGCGGGGTGCTCGACGTGGACGCCGACTCGAACTACGGCGCGTCCTTCGAGCAGTTCCTCGAGCAGTTCGGCTCGGCCGTGAACCGGCGGACCACGCTGGTGGTCCTCGGCGACGGCCGCGGCAACGGCAAGGATCCCGGCTTCGCCGCCTTCGAGGAGCTCACCCGGCGCGCCCGGTCGACGATCTGGCTCACCCCCGAGCCGCGCTACTCGTGGGCGCTCGGCGGCTGTGACCTGCCGGAGTACGCCGAGTGGTGCGACAAGGTCCAGGTCGTCCGCAACCTGCGCGGGCTGGACAACGTCACCCAGACGATGTCGGTCGGGCGATGACCACGCCGCCCGGCGAGCTGGAAGTGATCGACGCACTGCGACCCGGGCCGGAGCCCGGTGTCTATCGCGACGAGGTCGTCAGCGTCCGGGCCTGGCAGGGTCCTCGCCCGCGGCGCCATCTCGGCACGATCCGCACCCGCCACTTCGACGTGCACCGCGAGGGCCACCAGGTCCATCTGATCCACTGCCTGCGTACGGACCAGATCGACGACGACCTCTCCGGCCTCCTGGCCGAGGAGCTGTTCCAGCCCGGTTGGCTGCGCGGCCCGGACCTCTTCGAGCGGCTCTTCACCGGGGTCGTGGTGAGCAGCGCTCCGGACCCGGCGCAGGCCTGGGCGGCGTTCTACCGCAACACGCTGCGCCGCGTGGAGCAGGCGCTGCACCGGCCCGGTCCTGCTGCCCCGGCTCGCGGAACCGTCGCCGAGTACGCCCCCGTCTACCGCTTCGTCGAGCAGCAGCTGGCACCCGGTTCGGTCCTCGAGGTCGGCTGCTGCTTCGGGTTCCTCTCGCTGCGGCTGGCCTCCGCGGGACGGCAGGTGACCGCCTCCGACCTCTCCGCCGGCACCGTCACGCTGCTCAACGCGGCGGCAGCCAGGCTGGAGGTGCCGCTGGCCACGCGAGCCGCCGACGCCACACGGCTGCCGTGGTCGGACGGGGCCGCCGACAACGTGCTGCTGATCCATCTCCTCGAGCACATCGAGCCGGACCTGGGCGACCGGGCGGTCGCGGAGGCGATCCGGGTGGCGCGCCACCGGGTGGTGATCGCCGTACCTCTCGAGGACGAGCCCGACGAGACCTGGGGTCACGTCCGGACCGTCTCGCTCGACGACCTCGCCGCCTGGGGTGCGGCGTCGGGACATCCGCACCGGGTCGTCCAGCACCACGGTGGCTGGCTCGTCATCGACACCGACCGTTGATAGCGCCTCTCCGGTGCCGACCTGTCCGTCGGCGACGCGGATGGACGCTTGTCCTCCCGGTGCCGCGTCAGGCCTGGTCAAGGCCGGGTCCGACCTGTCCGTCGGCCGCACGCAACCGTGCAGGAGGGCTACCCGCGGGCAGGTGCGCTACCGCCCACTCGGCGGGTCCGTCGGTGTGTCGTACGTCACTACTTTGTGAGAACCGTGGCCCAGCCGGACGACGGTTGAACCCTTGGAGGAACCGATGACGAACACATCCATCGATGCAGTGGAGACCATGCCGGGCGCCGCACCGACGACGTGGGGCGACCCGTTCCCGCTCGGGCTGGCCAGCTTCGGGATCTCGGCGCTCGTCCTGGCCACCGTGATGTCCGGGATCGTGGACGCGGCCGCCCTGCCGGCCGTCCTGCCCCTCGCGCTGGCACTGGGCTTCGCGACCGAGCTCGTGGCCGGCCTGGTCCACTTCCGGCGGGGTGAGACGTTCCCGGCCCTGGTCTTCACCGCGTACGCCGGGTTCTGGCTCTCCTACGCATTGCTCGTGCAGTTCTACGGCCCGATGGTGACCTCGGACGGGGCCGCGATCACCGGGATGTTCCTGCTGGCCTGGGCGCTGTTCACGACCTACATGCTGTTGGCTGCGCTCCGCACCAACACCACCACGATCGTGATCTTCGTGCTCCTGGCCGGGGTCTTCTACCTCGCGGCCTTCGGGTCGTTCCTCGGCAGCGCCGCTCTCGGCCGGACTGCCGGCTATGTGCTGATCCTCGACGCCCTGGTGGCGCTCTACGCGTCCGCCGCGATCATCGTGAACACGACCTGGGACCGCACGGTCCTGCCGGTGCCGTGACCTCGCTCGGCCGTCGGGCCGTCGGTCAGAGGAGGCCCATCTTGGACGCCTCGTACACCGCCTCGGCCCGGCGGCTGACGCCCAGCTTCCGCAGGATGTTGCCCACGTGGAACTTCGCGGTGGTGTCGGAGATGTAGAGCCGGTGGCCGATGGCGCGGTTCGAGAGCCCGTGCGCGAGCAGCTCCAGCACCTCGAGCTCGCGGGCGGTGAGCTCGGAGTCGTCGCTGGTCACGGGCATGTTCACGCCCCGGATCATCGCTGCCGCGGAGCGCGCGTCGAAGGCGCTGCCGCCGCTCGCGACATCGCGGATCGCCCGGACCAGCCCGGTGGTGTCGACGTCCTTGACGACATAGCCCCGGGCGCCGGCGCGGATCGCCTGCATCACCAGCTGCTCGTCGAGGAATGTGGTCAGCACGAGGATCAGCGCCTCCGGGTGCCGCTGGGTCAGCGAGGCGCACAGCTCGAGCCCCTCGGCGTCCGAGGACGAGGAGAGCTTCAGGTCGAGCAGCACGATGTCCGGGCGGGCGCTGTTGACCCGAGCGAGCGCCTCGGCCGCCGTCGCCGCCTCCGCGACGACCCGGAGGCCGGGCTCGCGCTCGAGGATCGACCGCAGCCCCTGGCGGACGATCGCGTGATCATCGACCAGCAGTACGTCGATCCCGGCCGTCGCCTGCTCCGGGACCGCCTGGGGCGGGCTGAGTGTGTTCATGGGTTCCTCCTCGAAGCGGCTACTGCGGGTCCTCGATGAGCCCGCAGATCGTTCCCCGGCCGCGATCCACGACCGGCAGCGGCACCCGGAGCTCCACCCGGACACCGCCGAGGTGCGAGCGTCGGAACGCGACGGTGCCACCGAGCTCGCTGATCCGGGTCTCGATGTTGGCCAGGCCACGGTGTCGGCCGTCGATCGAGGCGCCGCGCTCGAGCCGCAGCTTCCGGGCGAGGACGCCGGGATCGCCGCGGCCGTCGTCGGCGACGCCGACGTAGAGCTCGTGCTTGCGGTACCGGAGCCGGAGCACCGCCTGGCTGGCCTCGGCGTGGACCGCCACGTTGAAGAGTGCCTCGCCGACCGCTCGTGCGATGTCGTGCTTGGCCTCCGCGGGCATCGGGCACACCTCGCCCTCGACCCGCACCGAGACGTCCAGGTGGGGACGGTGATGCTCGGCGACCTCGTGCAGCAGCTCGGGAAGCGAGGACACCGTGTCGCGGTGCGGCTGGTGCAGGGCGTAGATCGCCCGGCGGAGCTGTTCGACGGCATCCTGGGTGAGCTGCTTGGCGGTGCCGAGGAGCTCGGTGATCCGCTCGCCGGCCGGTCCCAGGTCCTCCGTCTCTCCCCGGGCGATCTCGACCGACATCCCCGCCGAGAGGACGAACTGGGTGACGCTGTCGTGGAGCTCGCGCGCGATGCGGTGGCGCTCGTGGTCGACCAGCTCGCGCTGGTGTGCCACCAGCAGTCGCTCCTCGGCCTGGCGCAGCTCGCGGGTCCGCTGCTCGAGGTCCCGCTCGCGGGCGCCGACCTCGTCGTAGAGCCGCTGCGCCCGGTGGTGCTGGGCGAGTCCGGCCTGGTACTGCTCGGAGGTGTGCAGCGCCACGGCGGCCTCGTTGGCCAGGATCCGCAGCACCGACAGGTCCCCGGGTTCCGGGTCGTCGGCGAGCCCATGGAGACCGACCAGGCTGCCGATCATGACGCTCTCCAGCGTCATCGGCACCCGCACCCAGCGAGCCGGCCCCGGCGCCCCGGTCGCGTGTCCGGCCCGGATCGCGCCGAGCTCGCGGCGTACGACTCCGGGGAGCTCCTCCTCATCACCGACCACGCGGCCGTCGTGGCCGACCACGATGAACCTCGGTCTCGCCCCGGTCAGATGGCCGTCGGCCAGCGCCAGGATCGTCCACTCCGCGGCGAGGTGCACGGCGGCGGCGCGCGCCACCTCCTCCAGGAGCGCCCGTGGACCCTCGACAGTTCGCACCAGCGCGCGCGAGATCGAGTCCATGGCGCGTACGGCCTGCTGCATGCGCTCGTCGGAGCGCAGGAAGGCGCGGTAGTAGGACCGCTTGCCGGAACGTACGCCGGTCAGGGCCGCCAGATCGGGTGCGCTCACTGGATCGCCTTCACAGGGCTTCTCGGAAGAGCGCGTGGATCTCGGCGCGGCTCGCGGGTCGCGGATTCGTCGTCAGGCAGGCGTCGTCGAGCGTGGTCACCGAGAGGGTGTCGAGATCGGTGTCGGTGACTCCCAGGTCTCGCAGCCGCCTGGGTACGCCGACGTCGTCGGCCAGGCGCCTGACGTGGTCGGCCAGCATCTCGGCCGCGACGTCTCCGGGGACGCCGTCGACCGGCAGGCCGGCGGCTCGGGCCAGGCCCACGAACCGCTCGGGGACCGAGCGCGCGTTGTAGCGGATCACGTGCGGGAGCAGGACGCCGTTGACCACCCCGTGCGGGGCGTCGAGCAGCCCGCCGACCTGGTGGCTCATCGCGTGGGTCGCGCCGAGGATCGCGTTGGTGAAGGCCAGGCCCGCCTGCAGGCTCGCCTGCGCCATCATCGCGCGGTGCTCCATCGCAGCCGGGTGGGTGACGGTCGAGCGCAGGTGCCGGCAGACGAGCGCGACCGAGCTCATCGCGTGCCCGTCGGCCAGCGGGTTGTGCGCCAGCGAGACGTACGACTCGATGCCGTGGGTCAGCGCGTCCAGGCCGGTCGCGGCATTGAGGGCCTCCGGCATCGTGGTCAGCAGCCGGGGGTCGGTGATCGAGACGTCCGGCACCAGGGCGCGGCCCATGATCGTGATCTTCACCCGGCGGTCGGTGTCGGTGACGATGCAGAACTGGGAGACGTCGGCCCCTGTCCCAGAGGTGCTCGGGATCATCAGCATCGGCGGGATCGGCCGGGCGATCTGGTCGATCCCGGCGTAGTCGAGGATGTCGCCGCCGTTGCCCGATAGCACCGCGACGCCCTTCGCCGCATCCATGCAGGAGCCGCCGCCGATGGCCACGATGACGTCGGCCTCGGCCTCGACGTACCGCTCGTAGGCGCGGCGTACCTCGTGGTCCTTGGGGTTCGGCGTGACATCGGTCCACAGCACGGGGGCGAGCCCCTCGGCCCGGAGCAGCCGGAGGAGCGCGTCGACCCAGCCGGCCTCGACGATGCCGGGATCGGTGACGACGAACGGTCGCCGGGCCCCGAGCCGGGCGGCGGAGTAGCCCGCCTCCTCGAGCGAGTTGTGCCCGAAGACCACCTCGGGAGCCTGGAACTTCACGACCTGGTCCAGCGGGGCACTGGCCGGTGGGACCTGCTCCGGCCGAGGCGTCGCCTCCCAGCTGCGTGCCATCACCGCCGTGGTCGGCGCCGTTCCAGCGGTCATCTCAGAGACCGATCTCGCGGTCCAGCCGGGCGATCTGGCCGTCGGCCAGGGCCAGCAACGGGGAACCGGAGGGCAGCAGGGCCTGGAGCCGGAGCCACATCTCGTAGTCGTCGGCACCCCACGCCGACCGGGTCCAGGTCGAGACCAGGTCCGGCTGACCCGACTGCAGCACCGCCGAGCGCAGCTGCTGGGCCAGGGTCTCGCGGAGCCGGACCACGCCCGGTGCGACCGAGCGCGGCAGGATCGGGCCGCGGTAGCAGCGGAGCGCGCCCGCGACATCGCCCACCGCGAGCCGTGCCTCCACCCCCAGCCAGTCGCCGGTCACCTCGGTCGTGAGCCGGTAGGGCCGGGAGGCGAGGAACTCCTCGCCGAGCAGGTTGCGCAGCCGGTTCAGCTCGGCGCGGAGCGTCGAGGAGCCGCCGTCGTCCTCGTAGAGGAGGACCGCGAGCTCGTCGCCCGAGAGTCCGCGCGGGGCGCTGGCGAGGAGCAGGAAGATCTCGCTGTGGCGAGGGGAGAGCCGCAGCTGGGCGCGATGTCCGCGGCCGTCGTCGATCGAGAGCAGCAGGTCCTGACGGCCCAGGGTCTCCACGGCGATGCGTGCCCAGCCGGGCCGGGTCTCGGGCGGCCTCGGCAGCAACTGCTCGCGGGCGAGCTCGGACTCCGCGAGCCTCGCGGCGGCGCGCACCATCGCCATCGTCTGGGGCACCACGATGGAGTCTCCTCCGGTGATGTCGAGCACGCCGAGCAGGCGGGAGTCGCCAGGGTCGTGGATCGGGGTCGCGGCGCAGCTCCACTGCTGCACCGAGCGTCGGAAGTGCTCGGCGGCGACGACGCTGGTCGGGCGCTCGAGCCTCAGCGCGAGTCCGGGCGCGTTCGTGCCGGCCAGGCGCTCATCCCAGTTGCTCCCCTCGACGAAGCCGATCCGCTCCGCGCGCCGGAGCGCCGTCGGGGCACCGCACACCCAGAGCAGCTGACCGGCTTCGTCCGAGACGGCCATGATCGCGTCGCAGTCGCGCGCCGCCTGCCCGAGCACGTCGTCGAGGAGTGGGAACACGCGAGCCAGCGGATGGGCCGCACGTACGTCCCGCAGCTGGTCCTCGGGGAGGGTGATCGGCGCGCACGTGTCGTCCGCGGTCACCCCGGCGGCGGCGGACCGATGCCACGAGTCCGCCACGGCTGCGCGCATCGAGGCGCTCTGCTTCGTATCGCTCATCCGGACCTCCTCTGGTGACGAGGGTCACATTTGAAGGTTGCATTCACGTTGCATCGGTCACGCAACGTGGCTGCAACCTCGGCGTTCCTAGCGTCTGTGACCACGATCACGCCCCAATGCCTGACTTTGCCTGAGGAGAATTCCCGATGACCGTATACGCAGCTCCCGGCCAGCCCGACTCGCTGGTCACCGTCCAAGGTCGCTACGGCCACTACATCGGCGGCGCCTGGGTCGACCCGGTCAAGGGCGCCTACTTCGAGAACATCTCGCCGGTGAACGGCAAGCCGTTCACCGAGATCGCCCGCGGCACGGCCGAGGACATCGAGGCCGCCCTGGACGCCGCCCACGCTGCCGCACCGGCGTGGGGGAAGACCTCGACGACGGCGCGGTCCAACATCCTGCTCAAGATCGCCGACGTGATGGAGGAGAACCTCACCGCGATCGCCGTCGCCGAGACCTGGGAGAACGGCAAGCCGGTCCGCGAGACGCTGGCCGCCGACATCCCGCTCGCCATCGACCACTTCCGCTACTTCGGCGGCGTGCTGCGTGCCCAGGAGGGCACCATCGGCGAGATCGACGAGAACACCGTGGCGTACCACTTCCACGAGCCGCTGGGCGTCGTCGGCCAGATCATCCCGTGGAACTTCCCGATCCTGATGGCCGTCTGGAAGCTCGCCCCCGCCCTGGCGGCCGGCAACGCGGTCGTGCTCAAGCCCGCCGAGCAGACCCCGTGGTCGATCCTCAAGCTGATGGAGCTGATCGGCGACCTGCTGCCCGCCGGCGTACTCAACGTCGTCAACGGCTTCGGTGTCGAGGCCGGCAAGCCGCTCGCCTCCTCGCCGCGGGTCGCCAAGGTCGCCTTCACCGGTGAGACCACCACGGGCCGGCTGATCATGCAGTACGCCAGCCAGAACATCATCCCGGTGACCCTGGAGCTCGGCGGCAAGAGCCCGAACATCTTCTTCGACTCCGTCGCCGCGGAGAAGGACGCCTTCTACGACAAGGCGCTCGAGGGGTTCACGATGTTCGCCCTCAACCAGGGCGAGATCTGCACCTGCCCCTCGCGCGCGCTGGTCCAGCGTTCGATGTACTCCGACTTCGTCGGTGACGCCGTCGCCCGGGTCGAGAAGATCAAGCAGGGCAACCCGCTCGACGACACCACGATGCTCGGCGCCCAGGCCAGCAACGACCAGCTCGAGAAGATCCTGTCCTACATCGAGATCGGCAAGGACGAGGGCGCCAAGGTCCTCACCGGCGGTGAGCGGACCGTCCTCGAGGGCGACCTCGCCGAGGGCTACTACGTGCAGCCGACCGTCTTCGAGGGCGACAACTCGATGCGGATCTTCCAGGAGGAGATCTTCGGACCGGTCGTCTCGCTGACCGGCTTCGACGACGAGGCCGACGGTCTCAAGATCGCCAACGACACCCTGTACGGCCTCGGCGCCGGCGTGTGGTCGCGGGACGGGTCGCAGGCCTTCCGAGCCGGCAAGGAGATCCAGGCCGGCCGGGTCTGGACGAACTGCTACCACGCCTACCCCGCCCACGCGGCCTTCGGCGGCTACAAGCAGTCCGGCATCGGCCGCGAGACCCACAAGATGATGCTGGACCACTACCAGCAGACCAAGAACCTGCTCGTCAGCTACAGCCCCGACGCCCTCGGGTTCTTCTGATGAGCGCGACCCACGCCTCCTCCCTTCCGGCGCGGGTCGCCGTGACCGACGAGGCGGCGGACCTGCTCCGCCGTCTCGTCGGTAACCACGGGCCGGTCATGTTCCACCAGTCCGGTGGATGCTGCGACGGCTCCGCCCCGATGTGCTACCCCAACGGCGACTTCATGCTCGGTGACGCCGACATCCACCTAGGCGACCTGGACATCGGCCTCGACCCTCTGGTGCCCGTGTGGATGTCGCGCTCGCAGTTCGAGTACTGGTCGCACACCCACCTCACCATCGACGTCGTCCCCGGACGCGGCGCCGGGTTCTCCCTGGAGGCGCCCGAGGGCGTGCGCTTCCTGATCCGATCGCGACTGTTCACAGACGAGGAGGCACAGCGCCTTGACCGAGAAACAGCTCAGCACTGACCATCCGACCCGCTTCGAGCCGCCGGCCGAGCTGGCCGCGGCCGCCAACGTCACCGCCGAGGCGTACGCGCGTGCTGACTCCGACCTCGAGGGCTTCTGGGCCGAGCAGGCCGGCCGCCTGACCTGGGCGGAGCCGTTCACCGAGGTGCTGGACTGGTCCGACGCACCCCACGCGCGGTGGTTCGCGGACGGGAAGCTCAACGCGGCGTACAACTGCGTCGACCGGCACGTCGAGGCCGGTCGCGGCGACAAGGTGGCCTTCCACTTCGTCGGCGAGCCCGGTGACACCCGAGACATCACCTACGCCGATCTCAAGGACGAGGTGTCCCGAGCCGCCAACGCGCTGACCGACCTCGGCGTGGGCAGTGGCGACCTGGTCGCGATCTACCTGCCGATGATCCCCGAGGCCATCGTCGCGATGCTGGCCTGTGCCCGCATCGGGGCCACCCACACCGTGGTCTTCGGCGGTTTCTCGGCCGAGGCCCTCGCCTCCAGGATCGAGGACTGCCGGGCCGAGCTGGTGATCACCTCCGACGGCGGCTACCGTCGCGGGGCTCCGTCGGCGCTGAAGCCGGCCGTCGACGCCGCCCTGGCGCGGCTGGGCGGCCAGAGCCCGGTCGACCACGTCCTCGTCGTACGCCGTACCGGGGAGTACGTGCCCTTCGACGACGCCACCGATCTGTGGTGGCACGACGTCGTCGACGGCGCTTCACCCGAGCACACGCCCGAGGCGTTCGACGCCGAGCACCCGCTGTACGTCATGTACTCCTCGGGTACGACCGGCAAGCCCAAGGGCATCCTGCACACCACCGGCGGCTACCTGACCGGCGCGGCCTACACGCACCATGCCGTGTTCGACCTCAAGCCGGACACGGACGTCTACTGGTGCACCGCCGACATCGGCTGGGTCACCGGACACAGCTACATCGTCTACGGCCCGCTCGCCAACGGCGTGACCCAGGTGCTCTACGAGGGCACTCCGGACAGCCCGCACCGCGGTCGCTGGTGGGAGATCATCGAGCGGTACGGGGTGACCCTCTTCTACACCGCCCCGACGGCGGTCCGGACGTTCATGAAGTGGGGACGCGAGATCCCGGACGGCTATGACCTCAGCTCGCTGCGGCTCCTCGGGTCGGTCGGCGAGCCGATCAACCCCGAGGCGTACCTCTGGTACCGCAACGTCATCGGCGGCGACCGCTGCCCCGTGGTCGACACCTGGTGGCAGACCGAGACCGGTCAGATGATGATCAGTCCGCTTCCCGGGGTCACCGCCGGCAAGCCCGGCTCGGCGATGCGGCCGCTGCCCGGCATCGGCGCCGACGTGGTCGACGAGGAGGGCCGCTCGGTGCCCAACGGGTCGAGCGGCTACCTGGTTCTCACCAAGCCGTGGCCCGCCATGCTGCGTACGTTGTGGCAGGACGACGACCGCTTCGTCGAGACGTACTGGACCCGCTTCGCGGACCTCGGCTACTACTTCGCCGGCGACGGGGCCAAGAAGGACGAGGACGGCGACATCTGGATCCTGGGCCGGGTCGACGACGTGATGAACGTGTCCGGCCACCGCCTCTCCACCAGCGAGATCGAGTCCGCCCTGGTCTCCCACCCGCGGATCGCCGAAGCGGCCGTCGTCGGCGCCGCCGACGAGACCACCGGCCAGGCGGTCTTCGCCTACGTGATCCTGCGCTCCGGAGACGGCAACACCGGCGAGGCGCTGATCCAGGAGCTACGCAACCACGTGGCCAAGGAGATCGGGGCCATCGCCAAGCCGCGGCAGATCACGATCGTCCCGGAGCTGCCCAAGACGCGGTCCGGGAAGATCATGCGCCGCCTCCTGCGCGATGTCGCCGAGGGCCGAGATGTCGGCGACACCACCACCCTCAGCGATCCGAGCGTCATGGCCCTGATCACGAACCGCGCCACCGAAGAAACCGAAGCGGCGGGATGAGATGACTGTGCCCGCCACAGGCGTCGATCCCAGGACGATCGGGCGCAGCTGGATCGTCGTGGCCAGGCACCGCCAGCCTCCGGGGACGAGGGATCCAGCGCCGTGGGGCGAGGCGCACCTCAAGCGGATCGGCACCCAGATGACCCTCTGCGGTGCGCCGGCCCTGGGCTGGCACGCGTTCTGGCATCTGCGCTCCGAGGACATCCGGCGGTGGTGCCCATCCTGCTCCGCCGCAGCACGCCCGACCCGCACCGTGTCGTGTTGAGCAACAGCCTCCGGCTGCGCCGCGTCCGCTGATCCCAGCGCCGCCCCGCACGATCTCTTAGGCTCCTGAGCATGGACCATCGGGTGTTGCTGATCGCCGGGGCGGCGCTGGCGATCATGATCGCGGCGTCGGTGTTCGCGCGGCGTACGGGAGTGGCGGCGCCGCTGCTGCTCGTGGGGCTCGGGATCGGGGCGAGCTATCTGCCGGGGGTGCCGGAGATCGAGGTCGACCCGGAGCTGATCCTCGCCGGCGTACTGCCGCCGTTGCTCTACTCCTCCGCGGTCAACCTGCCGGTGATCGACTTCCGGCGGAACCTCCGGCTGATCACCTGGCTCTCGGTCGTGATGGTGATCGTCTCGGCGCTGGTGATCGGAGCTGTCGTCCACTGGCTGTTCCCGGAGATCTCCTTCCCGCTCGCGGTCGCGCTCGGCGCGGTCGTCAGCCCCACCGATGCGGTGGCGGCGACGGCGATCGGGCGCCGGGTCGGGCTGCCGCCGCGGGTGATGACGGTGTTGGAGGGCGAGAGCCTGGTCAACGACGCCTCCGCCCTGGTCGTGCTCCGGACGGCCGTGGCGGGGATCGCGGCGGCCAGCTCGTTCTCGTTGGGACGTACGGCGCTGGAGTTCGGCTGGGCGGTGCTGGGCGCGCTCGTGATCGGCGCCGTCGTCGGCTGGCTCACCGTGCTGCTCCGCCAGCGCCTCGACGACCCGGTCCTCAACACGACGATCTCGTTCGCGGTGCCGTTCATCGCCTACTTCCCCGCCGAGGAGCTGGACGCGTCCGGAGTGCTCGCCGTCGTCGTCGCCGGGCTGGTGACCGGTGGGCTCGGCAGCCGCCGGTTCAGCGCCCGCGACCGGCAGACCCAGGCGACCACCTGGACGACGTTCAACTTCATCCTGGAGAGCGCCGTCTTCCTGGGGATGGGCTACCAGCTGCCCGGGCTCATCGACGCCGCCCGCGGCGAGACCACGCTGGGTGAGATGGCCGGGCTGGTGCTGATCGTCGTCGGCCTGCTGGTCGCGCTCCGGTTCCTCGGGCTCGCCGGGCCGGCGCTCCGGGACCGGGAGGAGAGCAAGGAAGAGGTACGCACCCGCCTCGACCAGTTCGAGGAGAGGCTCGATTCGCTGACCCCCGCCGACGACCGAGAGGACGCCCGGATCACCTCGGCCCGGCGGCGGCTGGCGCGGGGCCGGGCAGACATCGACTTCGAGGAGCGCGAGCCGATCACCAGGCGTGGCTTCCTGATCATCGGCTGGGCCGGGATGCGTGGCGTGGTCACGGTCGCCGCCGCCCACACCATCCCGGCCGGCACCTCCCACCGGGCGACCGTCGTGCTCGCCGCCTTCCTGGTCGCGCTCATCACGCTCGTGCTCTTCGGCCTCACGCTCCCGGCGGTGATCCGCCGGATGCGCTTCCCGGGTGAGTCGTCGGCTGACCGGCACGACGCGTTCCGCGCGCTGCTCCGCCAGGTCGGTGAGGATGCGATCGACAACCTCGGGCCGCTGGAGTCGCAGACCATCGACGGCGAGCCGATCGATCCACAGCTGGTGACGAAGCTCAAGGACCGGATCCTCCCGCGGGTGCTCGCGGGCGTACGAGACGCGCCCAGCATCAGGCCAGACGTGATGGAGCAGACGGTGATCCTGCAGCTGCGCTACCTGGACGCGATGCGCGACGCGCTCGCCGCCGAGCGCAGCATCGGCGCCTACGGCTCCCACACCTACCGCAAGGTCGAGGCGATCCTCGACGACATGGAGAAGCGGCTCGACGCGAGCTGAGCGGCCCGGCCGGTCAGCTCTGGCGGGCGTCGTAGCGTCGGCGCTCGTCCTCGATCCGGGGGTTGTGCCGGATCGCCCACTCGGCCAGCCTCACCGCCGGCCCGACGAGCGTCCTGCCCATCTCCTCTCGCGCGGCGAGAAGGGCGACCTGTGGCTCAACGCGGTCCTGGTCGTGATCGCGCTCGCCGCGCTGGTCCTGGCCACTCGCTGGTGATCGGCGCCGGCCGCGGTCAGACGGTCTCGAAGCCGGCCATCATCGCCATGTCCTCGTGCTCCAGGTTGTGACAGTGGATGAGGAATCTGCCGGCGTACCTCTCGAACTTCACCCTGACCCGGACAGCCTCATAGGGGCGTACGTCGACCGTGTCCTTCCAGCCGAGATCCATCGGGCCCGGTCCGTGGTTGCCGCGCCGCAGGACCTGGAAGGGCGAGAGGTGGACGTGGACGGGGTGGTGCGCGTCGGTGAAGAACTCCCAGATCTCGGTGGACTCCCGTGGCACCTGGGCCTGCGGGACCGCCGGGTCGAACGGCTTGCCGTTGATCCCCCAGCCTTTGCGGCCGTGCACCTTCGCCTGGCGGAAGTGCCACCGGCGGACAACGGCTCCCTCGGGCTTCTCGGGCTCGGGTACGTCCGCGAGCCGCTCGGGGATCCGGACGTCGTCGGTCGCGCGGCGAGCGACGCGGAACCTCATCACCTGCGCGGTCCGGCCGGTGCCGAGGGCGTTGCGCATCTCGACTCTCGTTCCCGGCGCGAGCGAGCGGAAGTCGACGACGACGTCGAACCGCTCGCCGGAGGCCATCGTGACCTCGCCGTGCTCGACCGGCGCCGCGAGCAGCCCGCCGTCGGAGCCGATCTGGGTGAACCTCACGGGTTGCCCGTCGGAGGTGCGCAGGCTCAGTGCGTAGCGGCGCGCGTTGGAGGCGTTGAGCAGCCGCAGCCGATACTGCGCCGCCTCGACCTCCGCCTCCGGCCACGGGGCGCCGTTGACGAGGATGACGTCGCCGAGCACACCGGCCATGTAGCGGTCCTCGACGCCGGGCTCGCCGAGGAGCTCGGGGTCGAGCGCGGGATAGCGCAGCGTGCCGTCCTCGTCGAAGGCCCGGTCGGCGATCATCAGCGGCATCTCCCGCTCGCCGCGGGGCAGCGAGAGCGCGTCCTCCTCGTCGTCGCGGATGATGTGGAAGCCGGCCAGCCCACGCCACACCTGCGGGGCGGTGAAGTCCATCCGATGGTCGTGGTACCAGAGCGTCGTCGCGGGCTGCTCGAGCGGATAGCGGTAGTCCCGCTTTCCCTTCGTGACCTGCGCCTTCGGGTCGGCCATCGCCTCGTGACTGCCCCCGTGACCGGCGTGGTGGGCGTGGTGCGACTCGAAGCCCGGCGGCACCAGCAGATCCGTCGGCCAGCCGTCACTCTCCGCCGGAGTGTGCCCGCCGTGGAGATGCGTCGCGGTCGGCAGCGCGAGGGAATTGATGTGGCGTACGGTCACCGCCTCGCCGCGGCGCGTCTCCAGCGTCGGTCCGGGAAAGACCCCGTCGTACGTCATCATCTCGGTCCGCAGCCCGGGCAGGACCTCCACCGAGGCGGTGCGCTGAGAGATCTCGACCAGGCCGGCCGAAGGCCGCTTGACCGGCGGCAACGGCAACGGAGTCTCGTACGCCTTCGGCAGCCGTGCCGCGCTGCGCAGGACCCGTCCGGTCTGCTCGGGGGCCTCGCCGCACGCGACCAGCGATCCGGCGACCGGAGCGGCCAAGCCGGCGCCGAGGAGGGTGCGCCGCCCGATCCTCATCACCGGACCTCCCGCGGGCTGCCGGCGCCGCGGCGCAGGGCGGCGATGGCCACGGCCACCGCGACGCCGACCGTGAGGACGCCGAGCGGGACGTGCAGCTGGAGGACCCTGGTGTAGCCGAGGATCGCCTGGACGTGGATCAGGAAGAAGAGCGCGACCGACCAGATGAGGAACCACCAACGCCCGTGCATCGCCACGACGGCGCCCGCGGCGGCCGGCAGCAGCAGGCCGAGGCCCTGCAGGGCGACCGCGCCCGCGGAGTGGAGGCCCAACGCCTCGAAGGTGCCGGCGAAGTAGGAGCCGATGAAGATCGGTTGCCCGATCGCGAAGAGCGCGGTCGCCACCGCGACGGCTCGGAAGCAGAAGAGGCTGACGCGTGGTCGGCGCTCGCGTATCTGTGTGGTCACACCTCGACAATAGGTAGACAAGGTACCTATGCCATCGGGCGTTCCCCTGATGCCGGCGGATCCTCGTCGGGGTCAGCCCTGGTGGGTGAAGACCTCGTCGCGGGCCGTGTCGAGACCGATCTGGAGGGCGCCGCGGAGCACGGGGTCGCCGGAGATCTCGGTGGGGACGACGGTGGGGACGTTGGGGCCGAGGGCCGCGATGGCCTTCTGCACGCGGGCGGCCAGGACCGGCCCGCCCGCGCGTCCGACCTCGCCCGCGAGCACGCACAGCTCGGGGTCGAGCACCACGCAGATGCCCGCCAGGCCGAGGGCGAGCCTCCTGGCCAGCTCCTCGAGGAACGGCTCGGCGTCGGGGTCACCGCCGGCGGCCGCGCGTACGCAGTCCACACCGCTGCCCCTCAGCCCGAACGCGCGGGCGAGGGTGTCCATGGCCTCGACGCTGACCAGCGACTGGAAGGCCGCGTGCTGCGGGCTGTCGGTGCCGTGGGGCGTGGAGGCGCCCGGAACCGCCAGATAGCCGATCTCGCCGGCACCGCCGCCGGCGCCGCGGTGGAGGCGACCATCGACGATCACCGCGAGGCCCAGCCCGCGGTCGATCCAGGCGAGCACGGAGTCCTTGACGTCGTGGGAGGCTCCGGCGGACTGCTCGGCGAGCCCGGCCAGGTTGACGTCGTTCTCGATCAGTATCGGCCGTTGGAAGCTGCGGCGGAGGTCCTGGAGGACGCCTGTGCGCCAGTCCGGCAGGTCGTTGGCGAAACGGAAATCACCGGTGCGCGGGTCGATCATGCCGGGCGTACCGATCGAGAGGCAGCGGAGCTGCGACATCGTGATGCCGGCGCTCCGGGTGGCGTCGGCGACGGTGGCCCGCACCGCCTCGACCGGGTCGGAGGCCTCGTGAGGGTCGAGCGCGCCGGTGGCCAGCTCGGTGCCGGTGATGTCGGCGACCGACGCGGTGATCTGGTCGGGTCCGATGTGGAGGGCCGCGACATAGCCCGCCGCCGGGACCACGCCGTAGAGCGCGGCGTTGGGGCCGCGACCGCCCTGCTGGGTGCCGACGACCTCGACCAGGCCGCGCTCGCCGAGCCGGGTCAGCAGCTGTCCCGCGGTCACCTTCGAGAGGCCGACGAGCTCGCCGAGCCGGGTCTTCGTCACCGGCCCGTTCGAGAGCATCAGGTCGAGCGCCGCGCGGTCGTTGGTGTCGCGGATCAGGTGTGTCTTGGGCGGTCTGGACATCGGCGGCGCTCCTTTCGAGGGTCGGGGTGACGTACGGAACGCCAACCTAACAATTGCAGGGCCCGAGCCGGGGTTTGTCCACGCAGGGTCTAGACGGTAACTGTAAAGGAACCTTACAGTGGGGCTTCGATCGCCATCCATCTCAACCCCCTCAAGGAGCTTGGAATGCGTACTAAGACAAAGATCGCCGTTCTCGGCGGGATCTTGCTGGCGCCCGTCCTGGCCATGTTGCCGACGAGCCCCGCAAGTGCGCACGGCTACATCTCGAACCCCCCGAGCAGGCAGGCCCAGTGTGCTGCCGGCACCGTCGAGTGCGGGGACATCAAGTACGAACCGCAGAGTGTCGAGGGCCCGAAGGGCCTCACCAGCTGCTCCGGCGGCAACTCGAGGTTCGCCGAGCTCGACGACGACTCCAAGAACTGGCAGGCCACACCGGTCGGCCGGTCCCAGACGTTCACCTGGTCGCTGAGCGCCCGGCACAGCACCAGCACCTGGCAGTACTTCATCGGTGGCACCAAGATCGCCGAGTTCGACGACGGTGGGGCGCAGCCGCCGGCCACCGTCGAGCACCAGGTCGACTTCGGGTCGTTCACCGGCCGGCAGAAGGTCCTCGCGGTCTGGAACGTCGCCGACACCACCAACGCCTTCTACGCCTGCATCGACGTGAACATCGGCGGCACCGCCACCGACCCGGAGGCACCGGCGCCGGTGGCCGGTGAGTTCCCGGTCAGCGAGGAGCAGTTCAACCAGCTCTTCCCCAACCGCAACCCGTTCTACACGTACGCAGGCCTCGTCGAGGCGCTCAGCGCCTACCCGGAGTTCACCAATGCTGGGGACGAGGCGACCCAGAAGCGGGAGGCCGCGGCGTTCATCGCCAACGTCGCCCACGAGACCGGTGACCTGCTCTACGTCGTCGAGCAGAACGAGGCCAACTACCCGCACTACTGCGACCCCAACCAGTCCTACGGCTGCCCCGCCGGCAACGACCAGTACTACGGCCGTGGTCCGGTCCAGCTGAGCTGGAACTTCAACTACAAGGCCGCCGGGGACGCGCTCGGGATCGACCTGCTGAACAACCCGAACCTGGTCGCCACCGATCCGGCGGTCGCCTGGAAGACGGGGCTCTGGTACTGGAACACCCAGAACGGCCCGGGCACCATGACCCCGCACGCGGCGATGGTCAACGGCGCCGGCTTCGGCGAGACCATCCGGTCCATCAACGGGTCCATCGAGTGCAACGGCGGCAACCCGGCCCAGGTGCAGAGCCGCGTCGACAACTACACCGAGGTCACCTCGCTGCTCGGGGTGGACCCGGGCGGGAACTTGCACTGCTGAAGCGGAGCCCGAAGCAATAGAGCACTGCTGAAGCGGAGCCCGAAGCAATAGAGCACCGCTGATTGCGACATCCCGCACACAAACCGGCGGCGTACGCAGCCCCACCTGCGTACGCCGCCGTGTTTCCGTTTTGTGACAAGCGCCCAACGAGGTTCTGCCTCCGAGCCGGTGTCGGCCGCCCGGCTGCGCCCCTACCTTCGAGTAGCAACCGGATCCCCGGACAGCCCGGGGCCGGACGGACGAAGGAGCATGCTCGGTGCTCAGATCACTCTCTCTCCGCATCGCCGCGGTCGCCGCGGCCGTCACTCTCCCCCTCTTCGGCCTGGTAGCGCCGGCCGAGGCGGAGAGCCCCTACGAGCGCGGGCCGGACCCGACGTCGGCCAGCGTTCTGGACAACGGCACGTTCTCCCTCTCCACCGCCTCGGTCTCCTCGCTGGTGACCGGCTTCGGCGGCGGGACGATCTACTACCCCACCTCCACCACCGCGGGGACCTTCGGCGGTGTCGTGCTCGCTCCCGGCTACACGGCCTCCTCGTCGTCCTACTCCGCGGTCGCGCGCCGGGTGGCCTCGCACGGGTTCGTGGTCTTTGCGATCGACACCAACTCCCGCTACGACCAGCCCGACAGCCGCGGCTCGCAGATCCTGGCTGCGGTCTCCTACCTGAAGAACAGCGCCTCCTCGACGGTCGCCTCGCGCCTGGACGAGAGCCGCATCGCGGTCTCCGGCCACTCCATGGGCGGTGGCGGCACGCTCGCGGCGGCCAACCAGGACTCTTCGATCAAGGCCGCGGTCGCGCTGCAGCCCTGGCACACCGACAAGACCTGGCCCGGCATCCAGATCCCGACCATGATCATCGGCGCGGAGAACGACAGCGTCGCGCCGGTCAGCTCGCACTCCGTCCCGTTCTACACCTCGGCCACCGGGGCACGGGAGAAGGCGTACGGCGAGATCAACAACGGCGACCACTTCATCGCCAACACCGATGACGACTGGCAAGGGCGCCTGTTCGTCACCTGGATGAAGAGGTACGTCGACGACGACACCCGCTACTCGCAGTTCCTCTGCCCGGCGCCGTCCTCGGTCAACCTGTCCGACTACCGCAACACCTGCCCGGACTGATCCGTCGGTCCTGACGTACGGAATCGAACCGGCCACCTCGGGGGAGGTGGCCGGTTCCATGTGCTCGGTGTCTCGTCGATCTCGATGGTGAGCGACGGTGATGGCCGAGCCGGCTCCGATAGGGTCGGATCATGCCCACGACCAGCCCGAAGGGCGAGGAGATCGTCGGATCACTGCTGCGCGGCCTGGACGTGATCGGAATCCTCAGCGAAGCCGAGCAGCCGCTCTCCCTGGCCGAGGTGGCGACCCTCGCCGACACCTCCCGGGCCACCGCGCGACGGCTGCTGCTGACGCTGGAACGGGTCGGGTACGTCCGTACCGACGGCCGCACTTTCCAGCTGCGCCCCAAGGTGATGGAGCTCGGCGACGCGTACCTCGAGGGGCTGGGGCTCCCGCGGCTCCATCCTCATCTGACCGCACTGGCCGAGCGGGTGCGTGACACCTGCTCGTTGACCGTCCTGGACGGTGACACGGTCGTCTACGTGGACCGAGTCAAAGCGGATCGGCTGATGACAGTCAACATCGCGGTGGGCACCCGGATGCCGGCGTACGCGATGTCCAGCGGCCGCGTCCTGCTCGCCGACCTCGATCCGGAGGCGCTGCGCGACTACCTCGAGCATCTGCACGCCGAGCCGCTCACCGGACGCACCGCAGTGGCCCCCGACGAGCTCGCCCGCAGGATCGCCCAGGCCCGCAAGGACGGCTACGTCATCACCGACCAGGAGATCGACCCGACCCTGCGCTCGATCGCCGCGCCCGTACGAGGGCCGGACGGTCGCGCCATCGCCGCGGTGAACGTCGCCACTCATGTCAACCGCACCTCGGTCGAGCAGATGCGGGAGGAGATCCTGCCCGAGCTGCTCGCGACCACGCGCGCCATCGAGGCGGAGCTGGCCGCCTCATGACGCCCTGGTGCTCGCTCCTCAGAGGTCGAGCACCAGCCGGGGGCTCTTCGAGCGCCCGACGCAGACCATCATGGTCTTGCCGGCGGTCCGCTCCTTCTCGTTGAGGATCGTGTCGTGGTGCTCCGGGACACCCTCGAGGACCGTCGTCTCGCAAGTGCCGCAGAAACCGTCCTCGCAGGAGGTCATGACGTCGCAGTGGTCCTCGATGACCTCGAGCAGGCCCTGGTTGGCGTCGACGGTGAGAACGGTGCCGGACCTGGCCAGCTCGACCTCGAAGGAGTCGCCGGTCGACGCCTCTGCGAGCGCTTGGCCGTCGGAGGCGAACTTCTCCAGCCGGAGCTGAGCGGACCGTCCCGCCTTCTCGCATACTTCCTCGAGCGCCATGAGCATCGAGATCGGGCCGCAGGCATAGATGAGGGTGTCGTCGCCGGCACCGTCGACGAGAGCAGCGAGGTCGGGGCGACCGGTCGACGAGCTGACCACGACCTTGACGTTCGGACCGGTCGCGAGCTTCTCCCGGAAGGCCATCGACTCGAGGTGGCGGCCGACGTAGACCAACTCGTACGGCGACTTCTCGCGCTCGGCGCGAATGACCATCGCCAGCATCGGCGTGATGCCGATCCCGCCGGCGATGAACAGATAGCGCGGAGACGGCTCCAGCGGGAAATGGTTGCGGGGGCCGCGGATGCGGACCCGCTTGCCGACCAGTGCGGACTCGTGGACCTCCTCTGAACCGCCGCGGCCCTCGGGCTCGCGGAGCACAGCGATCCGATAGAAGCTCAGGTCGGCCGGTGGGCTGCAAAGGCTGTACTGCCGGACCAGGCCCGAGGGCAGCTCGATGTCGAGATGTGACCCGGGCTCGTACGCCGGCAGCAGACCGCTGTCGGGTACCAGCTCGAGGGAGATCACACCGTCGGCCTCCAGCCTCGCCTGCCGGACGGTGACCTCGAAGAAGTCCTGCTCCTCACCGGTCATGCCGGCACCTCCGAGTAGTCCTCTGCGCGAGCGCCGCCGCGTAGCACGTCGAGCAGCGCGGCGAGCAGCTTGGGGCCGCGTACGGACACCAGCATGTCGACCTCCTGCCGCAGGGTGATCATGGCCGAGGCTCCGGCCGGCTCCTGCCAGTGCTCGGGAGCGACGAGGACGGCGGCGATCAGGTCGCCACCCTCGCGCGCCGCGGTGCACACTTCACGCACCATCGGCTCGGGGACCTCGGTGAGGTCGGTGCCGACGAGGACGACCATGTCGGCTGACTCAGCGACGGCGCCGGTGCCGGCGGGCATCGGTGGCGCCCAGGCGCCCGCACCCAACGGCTTGGTCAGCGCCTCGACCGGGTCCGGCCCGGTCAGGATCTGGACCCCCTCGACACCGAGCGTCCGCAGCTCGTCGACGAGCTGCGCGCTGCCGGGGCCGAGCGGCACGACGAGAACACGGGCCTCATAGGACTTCCGCAGGGGGTTCATGGGGTCTCCTTCACAGACTCCAAGGGGGTGGAACCGGGCCGCAGCCACGGGTCGATCACGACATGAGGGGTGACCGGAGCCTTGCCCTGGTCCATGTCGCGCAGGCTCTGTCCGACCTGCTCCAGTGGAACGTTGTGCGTCGGGATCCGCTCCAAGCCGGTCCGGCCGGAGGAGAGCAGCTCGATGGCACGGGTGACGGCCTGCGGCGACCGGCCGCGTACGCCGCGCACGGTCAGCAGGTTGCGGACGATCGCGGTCGGGTCGAGCGCGGCGTCGCCACCGCTGAGCCCGGCGATCACCAGCACCCCGAAGCGGCCCAGCAGCTGGATGGCGGTCGCCATGGTCTGCGGGGTGCCGATGGTGTCGATGACCGCGTCGAACGGGCCGTACTTCTCGCGTACGACGTCGACGACGGTGTCGTCGTTGAGCTCGCCGGCCGCGCCGAGCCGGCGGGCCAGGTCGAGGCGCCCGGCGCTGGACCGGCGGCCGAGCGCGATCACGGTCTCGGCGCCACCTGCGACGGCGGCGGCCACACAGGAGAGCCCGTGGTAGCCGGGGCCGATGACGGCGACCTTCGAGCCGGGGCCGACGCCGCCGGCGTCAAGGGTCCAGTCGACCGCGTTGGCCAGCGGCAGCGTCCAGGCGGCCGTGTCGATGCTGAGGTGCTCGGGCAGCCGGTGGAGTACGTGGCGGGAGGAGAGCTCCATGAACTCCGCGTTGCCGCCGTGCAGCCCCGAGGCACGGGAGGCCGGGATCATCCCGACCCGCTCGCCTCCGGTCCACAGGTCGACAGCGGCGCACAGCCGGTAGCGGCCGGCCGAGCACTCGGCGCACGTGCCGCAGCCGACGTACTCCTCGACGGCGACGCGGGTGCCCACCCCGAGGCCGAGCGCCTCGGCGTCCTCGGGGGTCAGGTGGTCGATGCGGCCGATCGTGTGGTGACCGAGCACCGCGGGAGCCTTGAGCCCCCGCTGGTGCAGCATCACGTCGGTGCCGCACACGGCGGAGGACTCGACGCGCAGCCTGCTCACCGAGGCCGGGAGAACCAGCTCCCGGACCTCGGTGTCGCCGGCCCCGTCACTGACGGCGGCGCGAACCAGCAGATCGTTCATCGGCGGAAGAGCCTCCGCCTCTTCGGGGCGACGCGGGCGTCGGCCTGCTTCTTGGCCTTCTCGACCTCTTCCTTCAGCTGGCTCCAGATGCCGTAGACGATCTCGCCGTACTCCTGCTCGTGACGCAGCTGCAGAACATCGCGTGGCCGTTCGAACGGCACGTCGATGAACGCCTTGGACCGACCCGGCTGAGCGCTCATCACCATGATCCGGTCGCTCAGCGTCACGGCCTCGTCGACGGAGTGGGTGATGAAGACGACCGTCTTTCGGGTGTCGTCCCAGATCCGCAGCAGCTCGGCCTGCAGGAGCGTCTTGTTCTGCTCGTCGAGAGCCGAGAACGGCTCGTCCATCAGCAGGATCTCGGGGTCGTTGGCGAACGCACGCGCGATCGAGACCCGCTGCCGCATGCCCCCGGAGAGCTGGTGGGGGTAGGCGTCGGCGAACTTCGTCAGACCCGTCGCGTCGAGGTAGTGCCCGACGGTGTCCTTGATCTCCGACTTCGGGGCGCCGCGCACGGTCAGGCCGTACGCCGCGTTGTCCCAAACGCTCATCCACGGGAAGATCGAGTCGCCTTGGAAGACCATCGAGTTCTCCGGGCGGCCGGCGGTGCCGCCGGCGACCTCGATGGTGCCCTCCGAGGCCGTCTCCAGGCCGGCGAGCATCCGCAACAGGGTGGTCTTGCCACAGCCCGACGGGCCGACGATCGTCAGGAACTGGCCCTGAGGAACGTCGAGGTCGAGGGAGTCGAGGGCGGTCACGACGTGGCCGCCGGGGACCGTGAAGCGCTTGCTGAGCCCGCGGATCCGGATCTTCGGGTCGGCCGTGGCCGACGCCGCTTCGGCGGGGGCCGGTGCAGTGGTGTTGGACATGATGTGTGGTCCGTTCCTCTAGTAGGCCGCCGTCAGTGGCGGGTGATCCACGGGGTGAGCCTGTGACCCACGAATCCGACGATGAGGGCGAGCAGGAGCCCGACGAGCGCGAAGACCAGCAGGTAGGCGTACATCGACTCGATGGTGAAGAGCTGGAAGGAGTTCCAGACCATGAAGCCCCAGCCGTTGCCCTGGCCGCCCATCATCTCGGCGATGGCGAGCATGATCAGGCCCATGCCGGCGCCGAGCTCGAGGCCGGTGATGACGTTGGGCATCGCACCGGGGAGCGCGACGGTGCGGAAGACCGTGAACCGCTTGGCCCCGAAGTTCTCGGCGACGTCGTAGAAGATCGTCGAGACGTTCGAGACCCCGGTGTAGGTGTTGATGACGACGGGGAAGAAGACGCCCATCGCCACGAAGTACCAGATCGTGTCCTCGCCCAAGCCGAAGAAGAGCAGGAACAGCGGCAGCACCGCGCTCTTCGGGACAGGGTAGAGCGCGGAGATGAGCGGGCGTACGGCCGCGTTCACGACCTTGTTGAGACCCATCGCGACACCGATGATGACGGCCGGGATCGCCCCGACCAGGAAGCCGAGGACCAGGCGGGTCAGGCTGTGCTGGGACTGGGTCCACAGCTCACCGCTGGCCGCCTCGGTCCACAGCGCCTGGAAGATCAGCGTCGGCGCGGGGAAGAACCGGTCGTCGAGGACGCCGCCGCGGGACAGGGCGTCCCAGGCGACCAGGACGACGATCGGGCTGAGGATCGAGATGGCGCGCAAGGCACCCTTGCTCAAGGTACGGCGCTGCTTCACCTGACGGGCAGCAACCGCTGCCTTCGGGGTGATGGCCGCTTCTGCAACATTGGTCATGGCACTCATTCCTTGCTCGCGGTCTGTGCCGCCTCGTCGACAAAGCTGGTGTCGACCAGCGAGTCGAAATCGATCTGCGAGTTGCCCGTGAAGAGGCCCTGTCTGACGAAGAAGTCGTAGTCCTTCTTCAGGCTCTCGACGTTGAGAGATGCGTCAGGGTTCACGAAGCTGGGGACGGTCTGCTTGACCGCCTCGGGCTCGGACTTGATGTTGTCGGCGATGATCGTGGCGATCTCGTCGGCGTCCTCGCCGGTCCACTTGCCGCCCTCGACTGCAGCGCTGTAGTCGTGCGCGGCCCGCGTGTAGGCGTTCATGAAGCACTGGGCCGCCTCGCCCTGCTCCTTGGGAAAGTCTCCGCTGTAAAGGAGCACGGCGAGCTGCTGGTTGTTGTAGACCGTGGTGGAGTCCGCGAGCTTCACCGCCGCACCGCTTTCCTGAGCCTTGGTCGCGGCCGGCTCGGTGGTGAGCGCGGCGTCGATCGAACCGTTCTGCAGCGCGGCGACGTGGTCGGGAAAGCCGAGGAAGCTGTGCGACACGTCGTCGTACGTCAGCCCCTCGTGCTCCAGCAGAGCGGCCATCGTCGACGAGGTTGCCGTGCCCGGAGCGGGCTCGGCCACCTTGAGACCCTCGAGGTCCTTGACGCTGGAGACCTTGCCCGAGTCCACGAGCTCCTTGCGTACCAGCAGCGGCATGTAGTCGTGGTCGGTGACCAACTGACCCTTGTCGGCGACGATCTTGATGTCGATGTCGCGGGCGATGCCGTTGTAGAAGCCGGCCGACGGTGCGCCGGCACCGACAGCCAGGTGACCGGCCGCCAGGTAGGGAACCATCTCACCGGCCGACTTGAAGGGGCGGAGCTTCACCTCGAGGCCTTCGTCGTCGAAGTAGCCCCTGTCCTGGGCGATGAAGAGCAGCGCGTCCGAGAGGCTGTTGGTGATACCGGCCTCGACCTCGACGCCGGCGCAAGAGGTCGTGCCTGAGGCGCTGGTGCCGCAGCCTGCCATGGTCATCGCTCCCACGGTGGCGGCCATGACGGCCACCACCGCGCGCGAGCGTGTGAAGTGTGTACGCATGAGTCAGCCGATCAGATCGAGTGGAAGTTCTCGCCGGGCTTGACCACGAGGACGTCCTTCGCACCCTCCTGGAAGGGCACGTCGCGGGGAAGCAGGATCGAGGTGGAACGAACGCGGGTGTGCGCGGGATCGAGACCGGGCAGCTCGCCGGAGTCGACTTCATCGAGGGCGGCGAGCAGACGGCGGCGAGCCAGGATGATGGCGGCGTCGGAGGTACCGAGGCGTTCCTTGGTGCGATCGGCGACGATGCCCATCGACTCCTGCAGCGAGAAGTCCTGGGCAGCGATGCCCGCGATACCGGAGAAGGTCTCCTTGCGGCGCTGGGCGCCGCGGTCCATGAGGTAGTCGTTCTCGGCCGATGCCAGCGGATCGTACGTTCCTGGCTTGTACTTCACGTGGATGCCGTCGCCGCCGTTCAGGGCGTTGATCTCGCGCTCGCCGAAGTCCGCAGTCGGGTGGTAGTTCCAGCTCCACGCCCAGCAGGTCTCGTCGTCGATGGGGACCCAGGCGTGACCACCCATCGGGTTGTGCTCACCGAACGGCGGGATGATCGTGTACCAGGGCATCATCCATTGCGTGATGCGCCAGTAGTAGCTCTCCTCGTCGGCGTTGCGACGGGCACCGATCAGCAGACCGCCGTCGGACTCGGCCACCTCGAACTTCGGGCGGGTGTCGGCCTTGAGGTACTTGTTGCCCTCGGTGCCGGAGTGCAGCGGGTCGTCGTCGAGGTTGAACCGGTGAGCGAAGGAGACGTGGCTGGAGTCGATGCCGCCCTCCATGGCCTGCAGGTAGTTGGAGAACTGGCGACGCTTCGAGATGAAGCGCTTCTCCGGGTTGAGATCCATCCACTCCAGGTCCGGGAGTGGCGGCTCTTTGTCCGGGTCGCCCATGTAGGCCCAGATCAGGCCGCCGGCCTCGACGGCCCTGTACGCCCGCTGCTTGATCTTGGAGCAGAACTTGCTGCCCTCGGGCTCGGACGGCATGTCGACGCAGTTGCCGTCGATGTCGTACTTCCAGCCGTGGTAGGCGCAGCGCAGGCCGCCCTCCTCGTTGCGACCGAAGTAGAGGGAAGCCGTGCGATGGCTGCAGAACTCGTCGATCAGGCCGATGCGACCCTCCGAGTCACGGAACGCGATCAGCTTCTCGCCGAGCAGCTGCACCCTCACGGGGTCGCAGTCGGCGCCCTCGATCTCCTCGGCGAGCAGCGCGGGGATCCAGTAGCGACGGAACAGGTTGCCCATGGGGGTGCCCGGACCGGTCTGGGTCAGGAGGTCGTTCTGTTCACGGGTGAGCATGCAGGTTGCCTTTCAGAGGGGTGATGCGGCGGGGAAGGCTGATGAGTGCTGCCGCCACGAAGGCGGTCAGCGGGACCAACCAGGCGACGCCGAAACCGGCGCCGAGGTCGAGGGTGAGCCCGAACGCGAGCGGTCCGGAGCCGAATCCGAGGTACATGCCGGTGGCCAGGAACGCCGTCGCGGTGCCGAGGGAGGCGACGGGGACCGTGCGGATCAGGACCACCATGGTCACGGCGTTGGAGGCGAGCGCGGCCGCACCGAACACGGCTGCGCCGACCCACACCAGCCAGCTGCCGAGCACGGTCGAGGCCATCACGAGCACGACACCGAGCGCGGCGCCGACGGCCAGGGTGAGGAGGGTGGCGGTCTGCCGGGAGTCCGCGTCCGCTCGGCGGCCCCACCAGATGCGGCTCAGCAGTCCGACCAGCCCGACGAGCGCGGCGATCAGACCCGCGGGGCGCAGACCCAGACCGAGGTCCACGTGGGCGAAGAGGGGGAGGTGGGCGTTGGTGGCCTGAAGGCCGAACCCGATGAAGAACGTGTACGCCGTCAGCCTCGCGACCGAGATGGGGCCGGTGGATCTTGTGGTCCTGCCCGTTGTCCGGTCGGTGCTGGCCTCGGGGCGGGTCGCGAGCGCGCTGACCACGCCGAGAAGCCCGAGGACGAGACCGGCGGCGACGGCCCAGCGCCACCCGGCGGCGGCAGCGATCAGGGGAGCGGCGAGACCCGCGACGAGCTGCGAGGCCTGGACCCCGGACTGCTTCCAGCCGATGAGAGCGCCGCGCTGCTGCACCGGCATGCCGGCGACGATCCGGTTGGTGGCCGGGTTGGAGAGCGCTTGGGCGACACCGCTCAGCACGCCCGCGACCACCACGACTGCGTACGACTCGGCGAGAGCCAGCACGACGAGCCCTGCGATCGAGCCGACGGAGACCGCGACCATCACCGTGCGTGCACCGAACCGGCTCGACGGCCCGCCCAGGAGTAGTGCCGAGAGCGCTGCCGCGCCGAATGTCACGGTCGAGATCGCGCCGTACTCGGCCGGGCTGAGATCGAGGTCGGCGATCACGAGCGGGGAGATCGCGGTGAGCGTGTAGAGGAACATCGGCCCGATGCCCATGCACACGAACAGCGACAACCACAGCGTCGGGGAGGCCTGCTCCCGAACGCTGGCGCCGTCCGTCGTGCCGCTGCTCATGGGACTCCGTTCCGCTATGCGTACAACTGTGCATTGTGACCGTGAGCACACCGTTACATGGCGAAGGTCTCTGGTCAAGTAGGGGACGGGAAAAACTGCCCGGTATCCGTTAAAGTGTGCGCATGGCGGAACCGATCTTTGCGAATGATGAGCGGCAGATCTCCGACCGCGATGTCGTCCAGTCACTGATGCGCGGGCTGGCCGTTGTGAGGGCTTTCGATGGCACTCATTCGGCGCTCTCCCTGGACGAGGCGGCCGAGCGCACGGGCTTCAGCCGGTCGGCCACGCGGCGCCTGCTGTGCACCCTCATGACCTCCGGGCTGGCGGTGTACGACGGCCGTCACTACCGCCTCACGTCGCGGCTGCTCGACCTCGGTTATGCCAGCCAGTCACGCCTCTCGCTCGCCGAGGTGGCGCTGCCTCACTGCGAGGAGCTCTCCCACCGGCTCGGGCGGACGGTGTCCCTCGCCCGGCTCGACGGCGACAGCATCGTCTACCTCCTGAGGGTCGGCGCGCCGCGCCTGGTGGCCGTCTCGCTCCACGTCGGCAGCAGGCTGCCGGCGTCCCTCCCGGCCATCGGCCGGGTCGTCCTGGCCGGTCTCCCCGACGAGGAGCTGGCCGGCTTCCTCGCCTCCGACGCCTTCCAGGAGCAGTCGGAGCGCATCGGGTTGTCCGCCGATGACCTCTTCAAGGAGCTGGTCGACATCCGCGCTCGCGGCTGGTGCCACGTCTCGGAGATCCTCGAGGCCGGGCTCAGCGCTGTCGCGACACCGATCCGCAACCGAGACGGCCGGGTGGTCGCCGGGCTCAACGTCTCGACGCGCACCGGAGGGCAGGCGCCCGTGCTCGATCTTCTCGACACGGTGCCCGACCTGATGCGTACGGCCGCGCGTATCGGCGACGACCTCCATCAGACCCACCAGGCCTGAGACGCGCCCCTCGGGTGGGGAGGTGGCCGGTTCCTTGCGCGCGGCGTTAGAAGATGGGGCTATGGACACCGGAAACAGCACAGGCATCCGCGTCGCGTCCGTCGACGACATCCCGGAGGGTGAGGGGATCGCGATCTCCTCCGACATCACCGGCACCGAGGACGACATCGCGATCCTGCGCGACGACGACGGCACCTGCTGGGCCCTCAACGACACCTGCACCCACGAGACCGCCTCGCTGGCCGAGGGCTGGGTCGAGGACGGAGACGTCGAGTGCCCCCTGCACTCCTCACGGTTCAACCTCAAGACCGGCAAGGTCGACGGGCTCCCGGCCACCCGCGACACCGTCCCGCACCGCGTCGAGGTGCGCGACGGTGAGGTGTACCTGTTCCCCGGCGAGAGGCCGTGACGGTCTCCTCGGTTGCCTCCTCCGTTGTCGTCGTCGGTGGTGGCATCGCCGGGGTGTCGACGGTCGCGGAGCTGCGTAAGCACGGGTACACCGGTGAGCTGACGCTCGTCTCGGCCGACCCGATCCCCTACGACCGCCCGCCACTGTCCAAGGACTACCTCTTGGGCGCGAAGGGCCTCGAGTCGATCTCGCTGCAGGCGCCGGAGTGGTACGCCGAGCAGCGGGTCGACCTGATCACGGATGCGCTGGTGGTGGCGCTGGACCCGGCTGCCGGAACGGTGGAGCTGTCGGACGGTCGAGAGCTCTCCGCCGACAGGATCGTCCTGGCGACGGGCGGACACTCGCGGTGGCCGGACCTCGAACGCGTCGTTCGCGAGCTTCTGGACCGTCCATCAGCCGGCAGAGATATCCCGCGCTCGACCACCGGGATCCACACGCTGCGAAGTGACGATGACGCCGATGCGCTGCGGCACGTGCTGCTTCCGCGTGCCCGGCTGCTGGTGGTCGGCGCCGGCCTGATCGGGGCCGAGGTCGCCTCGACCGCTCGCAAGCTGGAGTGCGAGGTCGTGCTCGTGGATCCGGCCGACCCACCGATCGCGCCTGCCGTCGGCGTCCAGGTCGCGACGTGGCTGCACTCCCTGCATGCGGTCCACGGTGTGGAGACGGTGACCGCCACGGTCGAGAAGCTCGAGTCGACGAGCGCCGGAGTCGTGGCGCACATCGCAGGTGAGGCGGAGCCGCGGACGTTCGATGCCGTCCTTCTCGCTGTGGGGATGGTGCCGGACGCCGCCGTGGCGAAGGCTGCGGGCCTGGAGGTCGACAACGGCGTCCTGGTCGACGACCGTCAGGTCACCTCACACCCGAACGTCCTCGCCGTCGGTGACTGCGCCCGGCGCCGCGGCCACCGCCGTGCGGAGCACTGGGAGGCGGCGCTGCACGACGGTCAACGGGCGGCGGCGACGATCCTCGGTGTCGAGGCCGGCGCGGAGACCGCGCCGTGGTTCTGGACCGACCGCTACGACCTGCACGTCGAGGTCGTCGGTGAGATGCACGAGCCAGACTCAGAGCACGAGAGCGTCGTCCGCGGCACCCTTGGCGAGCCGCCCTTCTCCGTGTTCATCCTCCGCGGCGAGCGCGTCATCGGCGCGGTCGCGGTCGACGACCCGGCTACCGCAAAGGCGGCCCGTCGCCTGATCGACCGAGGTGTCGACGTACGAGCCTCCGCCCTCGCCGACCCCACGACCGACCTGCGAAAGCTGCTGCGGGCCGCCAGATAGCGCGCGGCCGGGGCGGCAGAATCCCGCCATGGCGGGAAATGCCTCGCCCGCTCAGCCCCCACCCGGCACAGACGAAGGACGGCGCCCCGCGAGAGTCGCGGGACGCCGTCCTAGGGGAAAGATCAGACGGTCAGCTGAGCGGGCTTCGACTGGTTGGCGACGCGGTTCTCGGCGTCGATGAACCAGGCCAGCTGCTCGATGCGGGTGATGATCGCGTGGAGCAGGTCGGCGGTGGTCGGGTCCTCGGAGTCGATGTCGTCGTGGATGTCACGAGCGGTCTTCGAGGTGGCGTAGAGCGCGGCGGCGGCGAGGTCGGCGGCCGTCGCGGTGTCGACCTCGGTCGCCGGAAGCGGCGCGAGGGTGGTGTCCTCGGAGACGGTGCCGGTGCGGCCGTCGGGGAGGATGTAGAGCGCACGCATGCGCTCGGCGACCTCGTCGGTGAAGTCGCGGGCGGCGTCGACGACCTCGTCGAGGACGAGGTGCATGTCGCGGAAGTTCTTGCCCACGACGTTCCAGTGGAGCTGCTTGCCCTGCAGGCTGAGCTCGGTCAGATCGACGAGCAGGCGCTGCATCTGGGTCGCGAACGCCGGGCTCGGGATGAACGCGGGGTGCGAGGTGTGGGTGGCGCTGCTCGTGTCGGTCTTCGTGGCCATGTTCGGTAGGTCCCCCAGATTGAAGTGTTGGTCTTTCGTGGTGGCACCAATTGTGGCACCTTTTCTTGAACGATTCCAGAAAGGTAAGTCTTCCCTAAGTCGTCGCCGCGGCTCCACGTACGCAATAGAGTCGGGTCGTGCCGCAATCGCCCCTCGTCTCGCGGGTTCGTCGTCCGGAGGTCTTCGAGACCACCGGCCTGAGCGAGGATGCGCAGGTCGATGCCTGGGAACGCCACAACGCCAGCGCCCTGGTCGCGCTCTCCTGCCGGCCGATCGACGGCCACGGGTTCGACGCGCAGGAGGTCAACCTGCAGCTCGACGAGATCCATCTTGCCCGGGTGCGGGCCACTCGCCACGTCGTCGAGCGGCCGGCCAGCCTCGTCAAGGAGATCCCGGCCCGGTCGATCGCCGTCTACGCCAGCCTGCGCGGCGAGGCGATCCTGGAGTACGCCGGCCGCCGCAAGGTCATCCGGCCCGGACAGCTGATCGTGTGCGACGTCGACGCGCCCTTCCTGCGGGGCTTCGGGCACGGGCTCGAGGAGCTCGCGGTCAAGGTCCCGGTGGACGCTTTCGCGGCCCGCACCGGGATGGCGTCGATGCCGTCGCCGCTCGTCCTCGACGCGGGCCGCGACCAGGACCCGCACGGCCGAGCCCTCGTCCAGATGGTCGGCCGTGCCCTGCGGCCCCACGACCCGGTGCCGGCCGACGAGGGCGCCGTGCTCGACCTGATCTCGGTGATCGCCACCGCCGGGAAGGTCTCGCTGGCCACGGCCCATCGGGCGGCGGCGAAGGCGTTCATCGAGGACCATCTCGCCGACCCCGGCCTCTCCGCCACCACCGTCGCAGCGGGCGCCGGCATCTCCGAGCGCCACCTCTCCCGGCTCTTCGCCGACGTCGGCACCAGCGTCCCCCGCCACATCCTCGGCCGCCGCCTCGAGCTCGCCTACGCGATGCTCGCCACCGGCTCGGACCCCGCCATCCGCACCGTCGACGTCGCCGAGAAGTGCGGCTTCACCTCGGCCTCGTACTTCTCCCACGCCTTCCGCAAGCGCTTCGGCGTCGCCGCCGGCGACGTACGCCGCGCCGCTCGCGCCTGACCCCCGGTCGAGTCCACACCTGTGGCTGCCGAACCCTCAGTTGTGGCGTACGAAAGTCGACTTTCGTACGCCAGAACTCACTTCTCGGCGCGAAAGGGTGACAAGTCCACCAAAGTCCGATAGGTCTTCCATGCGATTTTCCGCCAACCAGTCCCTGCTTCCCACCTGTAGGGGTGGTGGCGGACGACACTCTCGAACACCCCACACTCTCTAAGGAGACGTACGTGCGCAACGGACTCACCACCGGACGCGGCCTGAGCTTGGCCGCCGCCGGTGTCGCAGCGATGGCGCTGACCTTGACGGCCTGCGGGTCGGGCGGCATCGACGACGAAGGCGGTGGCGGCGAGGACACGCTCACCATCGGGTTCGTCTCGACCGAGACGGGCTCCTCGGCGCCGTTCGGCGAGGCGAACAGCTTCGTCGTCGACGAGCTCGAGACCTACTTCAAGGACCACCCGGTCAAGGCAGGCGACAAGGAGCTCGACGTCGAGATCGTGGTGCGCGACGCGCAGAGCGACACGACGAAGGCCGGGGCGGTGGCCGGCGACCTGATCAACAAGGACGGCGCCGACATCATCGTCGCCTCCTCGACGCCCGACATCGTCAACCCGGTCTCGGAGCAGTGCGAGGCCAACTCGATCCCGTGCATCACCACGGTCGCCCCGTGGCAGCCGTTCGCGATCCGCAGCGGCGACAAGCCGGCCGAGCTGAAGTACAGCTACCACTTCTTCTGGGGTCTCGAGGACGTCTCGACGGTCTACGCCGACATCTGGGGCAAGGTGCCGAACAACAAGAAGGCCGGCGGCCTGTTCCCGAAGGACCCCGACGGCGAGGCCTGGGGCGCCAACTTCCCGGCGCTGACCGAGGCGTCGGGCGTCAAGATCGACAACCCGGGCAACTACCCCAACGGCACCAAGGACTTCTCCGCCCAGATCAGCGCCTACAAGGGTCACGACGTCCTGGTCGGCGTCCCGATCCCGCCGGACTTCACCACGTTCTGGCAGCAGGCGAAGCAGCAGGGCTACAACCCGAAGGTCGCGACCATCGGCAAGGCGCTGCTCTTCCCGAGCAGCGTCGAGGCGCTGGGCCCGATCGCCCACAACCTCTCCACCGAGGTGTGGTGGACCCCGACCGCTCCCTACGAGTCCTCGCTGACCGGCGAGTCCGCGCAGGAGCTGGCAGACGCGTACGAGGAGAAGACCGGCAAGCAGTGGACCCAGCCGCTGGGCTTCGCGCACGCCCTCTTCGAGGTCGCGACCGCGGCGGTGACCGAGGCCGGCTCGACCGACGCCGACGCGATCACCAAGGCGCTGGCCGGGCTCGAGGTCTCGACGGTCGTCGGTGACGTCGCCTGGGGCAAGGACGCGAACGTCCCGCCGTACGTCGCCAAGACCTCCCTCGCGGGCGGTCAGTGGCGCCAGGTCGAGGGCGGGGAGCACCCGTTCGAGCTGGTCGTCGTGCAGAACTCGCTGGCTCCCGACGTACCTCTCGGGGGCGAGCCCGAGGCGCTCAAGTGACCTTGCTCCACGTTGACGACCTGGCCAAGTCCTTTGGCCAGGTCGTCACGGCCCGCTCGGTCTCCTTCCATGTCGCCGCCGGCGAGGCGCTCGGCATCGTCGGGCCCAACGGCGCCGGCAAGTCCACGCTGCTCAACCTGGTGACCGGCACGCTCCCGTCCGATGCGGGCACCATCCGCTTCGACGACACCGACGTCACCCGGATGCCGGCGGCGCGCCGTACGGCCCTCGGGATCGGACGTACGTTCCAGGTCCCCCGCCCCTTCGAGGGGCTCACCGTCTTCGAGAACGTGCTGGTCGGTTCCACCTTCGGTGCGGGCACGCGCCGGAAGGAGGCCAATGCGCTGGCCTGGGAGGCGCTGGAGACCGCTGACCTGACGCGCCTGGCCAACACTCCCGCCGGCTCGCTGCGGCTGCTCGACCGCAAGCGGCTCGAGCTCGCCCGCGCGCTGGCCACCCAGCCGCGGCTGCTGCTCCTCGACGAGATCGCCGGCGGTCTCACCGAGCACGAGCTGCCGGCACTCATCGCGACGATCGGCGCGATCCGCGACGGCGGCACCGGAGTCGTCTGGATCGAGCACATCGTGCACGCGTTGCTGCAGGTCGTGGACCGGTTGATGTGCCTGGCCCAGGGCGACGTCGTCGCCATCGGCGACCCGCGCGAGGTGATGGCCTCGGACGCGGTCGCCGCCGTCTATCTCGGCTCCCCCGACCTGGAAAGCGACACTCCGTGACCACTTTGCTCGAGGTCGACGCGATCGACGTGAGCTACGGCGACTTCCGTGCCCTGCACGGCATCACCCTCACCGTCGCCGAGGGCGAGACGCTGGCGGTGATCGGCGCCAACGGCGCCGGCAAGTCCACGCTGCTGAAGACGATCTCCGGCCTGCTCCGCCCGAGCGCCGGCCAGATCCGCTTCAACGGCCACAACGTCTCCCACACCCCCGCCCATCGGCGGGTCCGCGAGGGCATCGCGCTCACCCCGGAAGGACGCCGGATCTTCGCCTCGCTCACCGTCGAGGAGAACCTCAAGGTCGGCGCGCACGGACGCCGGCCCGGACCCTGGAACCTCCAGACCGTCTATGACGCGTTCCCGCTGCTCGCGGAGAAGAGAACGCGCCGCGGAGCGCACCTGTCCGGGGGCGAGCAGCAGGCCACCGCCATCGGCCGGGCGCTGATGTCCAACCCGAAGCTGCTCCTGCTCGACGAGGTCTCGCTCGGCCTCGCCCCGGTCGTGATCGCCGACATCTACAAGGCGCTCCCCACGATCGCCGCGAAGGGGACGACCGTGCTCGTGGTCGAGCAGGACCTCACCCAAGCACTCACCGTCGCCGACCGGGTGCAGTGCCTGCTCGAGGGCCGCACCGTTCTCGAGGGCGCGGCGGCCGACGTCACCCGTGAGCAGGTCCAGGCTGCGTACTTCGGGATCGACGAGCAGGAGGTCGGCTGATGGACTGGATCAACGCGGTCCTCCAGGGAGTCCTGCTCGGCGGGCAGTACGCACTCCTCGCCTGCGGTCTGAGCCTCATCTTCGGCGTGATGCGCATCGTCAACCTCGCCCACGGCGTCCTCGCCGTCGCCTCGGCCTACCTCGCCTATTGGCTCGTCCAGCAGACCGGGATGCCGGCGTTCCTCACCATCGTCATCGTGATCCCCGTGCTCGCCGCGGTCGGCTACGCGATCCAGCGCGGTCTGTTCAACCCGGCGCTGCGTCACGGCGAGCTGTCGCCGCTGCTGGTCTCGTTCGGCCTGGCCGTCATCGGCGCCAACCTGCTCCAGGAGATCTTCACCGCCGACTCCCGCAAGATCTCGATCGGCACGCTGTCGACCGCGTCCGTCGAGCTCGGCGGCCTGCGACTCGGCGTCTTCTCGCTGATCACGCTGGTGGTGGCGGTCGGCGTCATCGTCGGCCTGCAGCTCTACCTCTCCCACACCCGCATCGGCCGCGCGATGCGCGCGACCAAGGACGACCCCGAGGCGGCCACGCTCATGGGGATCGACGAGAGGCACATGTACGCCCTGGCCACCGCGATCGCGATCGGCACCGTCGCGCTGGCCGGCGTCTTCCTCGG
Source organism: Nocardioides sp. NPDC058538 (assembly GCF_042719275.1). Lineage (NCBI taxonomy): Bacteria > Bacillati > Actinomycetota > Actinomycetes > Propionibacteriales > Nocardioidaceae > Nocardioides > Nocardioides sp. NPDC058538. Next base: position 184,913 of record NZ_JBHXNY010000009.1, read on the forward strand.
CATGTCGACGCAGTTCAGCCCGACGTACGGCGACCTGGTCCTCATCTTCGCCTTCGAGGCGGTCATCATCGGTGGCCTCGGCTCGCTGTGGGGCACGCTCCTCGGCGGTCTCGTACTCGGCGTCGCGCAGACCGTCGGCGCCCAGATCGACCCGGCCTACGGCGTCCTCGCCGGTCACCTGGTCTTCCTGGTCATACTCCTGTTCCGGCCCCAGGGCCTGCTCCCGAAGGCGGTCGTCGCATGAGCCCAACGACAACCCTCGACAGCCAGGACCTCGCCAGCAAAGACCTGAAGGTCGTACGCGGCGGCTGGCCCTCGCTCGCCGGCGGCGGGGTCCTCGTCGCGATCGTGGTGTTCCTGGCCGCGGCGCCGTGGTTCGTCTTCAGCCCGGGCGACGTGACCAACCTGGTCACGCTCTTCGCGCTGATCATCCTCGGCACGACCTGGAACCTGATGGCCGGCTACGGCGGGCTCGTCTCGATCGGGCAGCAGGCCTACATCGGCGCCGGCGGCTACGGGGTGATCAAGCTCGCCGACGTCGTCGGGCTGCCGATCCCGGTGGCCGTCGTGGCTGCCGGCGTGGTCTGCGCGCTGCTCGCGCTGCCGACCTCGTTCTTGCTGTTCCGGCTGGTCGGAGGCTACTTCGCGATCGGCACCTGGGTGGTGGCCGAGGTCTTCAAGCTGGTCACCCAGGAGCTCCCGGGCTTCGGCGGCGGCTCCGGCCTCTCGCTGACCGCCTTCCAGGGCGTCGACCGGGTGACCCGGATCGCGACCGTCTACTACCTGGCGCTCGCGCTGGCCGTGCTCGTCGTGCTCGCGACGTACGTCCTGATGCGCTCGCGCGTCGGGCTCGGCCTGACCGCGATCCGTGACGACTCGGTGGCCGCGGCCTCGCTCGGCGTCGCGGTGCGGCGCTCGCAGCGACTCGTCTACGTCGCCGCCTCCGGTGGCGCCGGCCTGGCGGGCGCGCTGATCGCGGTCAACGGCCTGCGGGTCTCGCCGGACTCGATGTTCTCGGTCCAGTACACCGCCTTCATGATCTTCATCGTGGTCATCGGCGGCCTAGGGACGATCGAGGGCCCGATCCTGGGTGCGGTGATCTTCTTCGCGCTCCAGCAGCTGCTCGACTCGTACGGGACCTGGTATCTGATCGCCTTGGGTGCGGTCGCCATCGCGGTGGTGCTGCTCGCCCCGCGCGGGCTGTGGGGGTTGGCAGCGAGAGGCCGCTACGAGGTCTTCCCGGTCGGTCACACCGTGACCCGATAGTCGGGGGTGGAACGGGGGCAGTACATTGGAGTTAACGACCCTGTGATACCCGCCAATACACCCCAAACCAGAAGTATACAAAAGGGTGTGCCCAA
>NZ_JBHXNY010000009.1:186283-196404 GCF_042719275.1 Nocardioides sp. NPDC058538
GTCGCTCTACTTGCGAGTAACCGACCGTTTGATCCCCGACTATCCACCGCTCTCCAGAGTTATCCACAGGGTTGTGCACATGTGGGGGATTGTTGTGGATCCTTGGGCGGCGCCCGGCCGATGGTGTTCTCGTGGCTGCCCGATCTCCTCACTTCCGACCGCCGGACTACTCCGCTGCGCGGCCTTCCGTGGTGCGGCCGGTGCGCCTCGACCCGAGTGGCGAGACCGGACCTACCCCCGCGCCAGGCCCGGGGGCGTGAGTGGCGGCGGAGCAGCCACGGGTTCTACGTGCCGGCCGACGTCGATGCCCATGCGCCGATGCAGCGAGTGCTCGAGGCATCTGTGCTGCTCCCAGCGCATGCGGCGGTGGCCGGTTGGGCGGCGTTGGCGTGGATGCGATGCAAGTGGTTCGACGGCTACGACCTCTCAGGTCGACCGAGACCGGTGACGGTGGCGGCCACTGCTCACTCGTTGGTGTCACGTCCGGGCATCGCCGTATGCGGTGAGCGACTCCTCCTTTCTGACGTCCAGGTGGTCGACGGCGTCCGGGTGACGATCCCGGTGCGGTCGGTGACCTTCGAGATGCGCTACGCCCACGACCGGCGGGCGGCCGTACGAGCCCACGACATGGCGGCGCTCCATGACCTGGTCTCCATCGCGGAGATCTCCGAATGGGCGGTTGCGCACCGCGGCTGGACCGGAATCGCGCGGGTCCGGGATGCGCTCCACTTCCTCGATGAGAACGCATGGTCGCCGCCCGAGGTCGATCTCCGGCTCGCGTGGGAGGAGCTCGGTATCCGAGATGTCGTGTGCAACCACCCGGTGTTCGACCTCGCCGGCCGACATGTCGGCACGCCTGACGTGCTCGACCTGGAGGCCGGTGTCGTGGGCGAGTACGACGGCTCGCTGCACCTCGAGGGCAAGCATCGTGCCAAGGACATCCGGCGTGAGGGAGATCTGCGCGCTGTCAGTCTGGAGTACGTCACCATGGTCTCTGCCGACCTGCGCGATCCGTCCGGATTCAAGGCCCGCACCCTGGCCGCGCGGAAACGGGCACGAGCGGTGGCGGGGCCGAGGCGCTGGACACTGGATCCGCCGGCGTGGTGGACCCCATCGGTGACAGTGGCCGACCGACGAGCACTCTCGAGTGATGAGCGCCGCCGCCTGTTGAGCCATCGATGGGCGGCCTGAGCCCGTAGTCGGGGATCAGACGGTCGCTCTACTCGCGCGTAACCGACCGTTTGATCCCCGACTACCGGACTTTACTACTCGCAAGTAACATTGGTTGGGTGACCGAGACTTCCGCCCCCACGACCACCCCCGAGGCGTACGGAATCGAGCGCGCCGAGGGCACCAGCTTCACGCTGACCGTGGTTCGTGCGGCGGACCCCGAGGCGCCGACCGTGCTGGTCGTCCCCGCGATGGGCATGCCGGCCGGCTACTACGACAAGCTGATCGTGGCCTTCGCGGAGGCGGGGATCAACGTCGGCCGGATGGAGCAACGCGGCCACGAAGAGCTCGGCGGGCGGGTTGCCGGCTGGTCCTACGACTTCGGGTACGCCGACCTGGTCGATGACATCGCGGCCGCCGTCGACCGTCTCGGCGACCTGATCCCGGCCTCGGCCGGTGCGGCGTACGTCCTCGGGCACAGTCTCGGCGGCCAGGCCGCCAGCGCCTACGCCGCGCTGCAACCCGACCGGGTCGCCGGCCTGATCTACGTCGCCTCGCAGACGCCCTACTGGCGCAACTACGGCCCGGGCTTCCTGGTCGCCAGCCAGGTGATGGGCCTCGTCGGCCGCGTCGTCGGTCACTTCCCCGGCAAGCAGCTCAAGTTCGCCGGGCGCGAGGCCCGCACCCTGATGAAGGAATGGGCCCGGTACGCCCGCACCGGCCGGCTCCGCTTCGGTCGCCCGGCCCGCGACATCACCGGGGAGATGCGAGCTCTGAAGAAGCCCGCGCTGCTCGTCTCCATCGAGGGCGACTGGCTGGCCCCGAGCGCGACGGTCGACGAGATCCAGCGCCGGATGCCGGGGCTCGAGGTAGCCCGGGTCCACCTGGACGAGCCCGGCATCGACCACTTCAAGTGGACGCGTAGGCCGGGCTCGACGGTCGCTGCCGTCCGGGCGTGGCTCCCGCTCGACAGCTGAGTCGCGTACGCATTTCCGCCAATCAGCGACCCCACCTTTGAAGCTGCCCGAGCGGGCCGCAAGACTCGCCCTGAGGCTGCGTTCCCACACCCCGCCGTGGCCTCGGAAAGGTGAGAACATGCCAGTCTTCGACGACGGCCAGAAAGAGACCGAGGTCCCCGAGACCGAGGATGTCGTGACCACCGACGTCCTCGTCGTGGGATCCGGCCCGGCCGGCGCGTCCGCCGCGCTCTTCCTGAGCGAGCTCGGTGTCGACAACATCATGATCACGAAGTACCGCTGGACCGCGAACACCCCGCGGGCACACATCACCAACCAGCGCGCGATGGAGATCTTCCGCGACCTGGGCATCGAGGAGCAGGTGCTCGCCGACGCGACGCCGCACGAGCTCGTCGGTGACACCGTCTTCTGCACCAGCATCGCCGGCGAGGAGATCGGCCGCATCCGCACCTGGGGAACCCGGCCGGACCGGGAGGCCGACTACCAGCTGGCGAGCCCGTGCCTGACCGTCGACATCCCGCAGACGTACCTCGAGCCGATCCTGGTCCGCAACGCGACCGAGCTCGGCACCCAGACGCGGTTCTCCACCGAATACCTCAGCCACACCCAGGACGACGAGGGCGTCACCACGATCGCCCGCGACCGGCTGACCGGCCACGAGTACAAGATCCGCTCGAAGTTCCTCATCGGCGCCGACGGCGCCCGCACCCAGGTCGGCGCCGACATCGACCTGCCGCTCGAGGGTGCGATGGACATCGCCGGGTCGATGAACATCACCTTCAAGGCCGACCTCTCCGAGCTCGTCGACCACCGCCCCTCGGTCCTCTACTGGGTCATCCAGCCGGGCTCGAACGTCGGCGGGATCGGCACCGGCCTGGTCCGCATGGTCCGCCCCTGGGACGAGTGGCTGATCGTGTGGGGCTACGACATCAACCAGCCGCCGCCGGAGCTGACCGAGGAGTACGCGATCAAGGTCATCCGCGACCTGCTCGGGATGCCCGACCTGGAGCCCGACGTGACCGGCTACTCGCTGTGGGGCGTGAACGAGATGTACGCGACCCACGCCCAGAAGGGCCGCGTCTTCTGCGCCGGCGACGCGATCCACCGGCACCCGCCGTCGAACGGTCTCGGCTCCAACACCTCGATCCAGGACTCGTACAACCTGGCCTGGAAGCTCGCCGCGGTGCTCCAGGGCTATGCGGCGCCGTCGCTGCTGGAGTCCTACTCCGTCGAGCGTGCCCCGGTCGCCAAGCGCATCGTCACCCGCGCCAACCAGTCCGCGCGTGAGTTCGGCGAGCTCTTCGAGGCGCTCGGCGTCGTCGGTCTCGAGGGTGAGGAGATGGCCAAGGCCATCGAGGAGCGCAAGGCCAACACCCCCGAGGGTGCCGCCAAGCGCGCTGCGCTGGTCACCGCGATGGAGCGCAAGAACTACGAGTTCAACGCCCACGGCGTCGAGCTCGGCCAGTTCTACGAGTCCACCGCGATCGTCTCCGACGGCACCCGCCCGGCGCCGACCGACGACGAGGACCTCTACCACCGGATGTCGACCTCGCCGGGTGCGCACCTGCCGCACGCCTGGGTCGGGGACAACGTCGAGAAGCACGCGATGCTCGACCTCGCCCCCTACACGAAGTGGACGCTGATCACCGGCGTCGCCGGCGAGGCGTGGGAGGACGCGGCGGAGGCGGCCCGGACGAAGTTCGGGATCCCGCTCCAGACCGTCGTCATCGGCCCGGGCCGGCCGGTCACCGACCTCTACTTCGACTGGGCGAAGCTCCGCGAGGTCGAGGAGTCGGGCGCCATCCTGGTCCGTCCCGACAAGCACATCGCCTGGCGGGCCATGTCGCTTCCCGAGGACCCCGGCACCGCGCTGGGCGAGGCGGTCGCGACGCTGCTGGGCAAGGCCTGACCGGTTGTGACTGTGCGGGGGGATCGATGAAGTTCACGCACGAGTCGCTGCCGCAGCGGGTCCGCTTCGCCACCGGCGAGGCGGCCGCTGCGGTGGCAGCAGAGATCGACGAGCTCGGTGCGCGTCGGGTGATGGTCATCGCCGGCGCGCGCGAGGCCGAGCTCGCCGCTCGGGTGACGGCCGACGTACCGGTCGCGCTGCGCCACGACGAGGTCGTGATGCATGTGCCGGTCGAGGTCGCCGAGCGGGCTCGCGAGCGGGCGGCCGAGGCCGCCGTCGACGCGCTGGTGTGCGTCGGCGGTGGCTCGACCACCGGCCTGGCCAAGGCCGTCGCGCTCACCACAGGGCTGCCGATCGTGGCGGTCCCGACGACGTACGCCGGGTCCGAGGCGACCAACGTCTGGGGCCTGACCTCGGGCGAGACCAAGACGACCGGCATCGACGCCCGCGTCCTGCCGCGCTCGGTCGTCTACGACGCCTCGCTGCTGACCACGCTTCCGGGTGAGATGACCGTCGCCAGCGGCCTGAACGCGCTCGCGCACTGCGTCGACGCGATGTGGGGTCCGCGGGTGGACCCGATCGACCGGGTCAACGCCGCCGAGGGGATCCGCGGGCTCGCCGCCGGACTCCCCCTGGTCAAGGCCGACTCGGAGAGCATCGAGGGGATCGAGCAGACCCTCTACGGCGCCTATCTGGCAGCCGTCTCGTTCACCTCTGCCGGGTCGGGGATGCACCACAAGATCTGTCACGTGCTCGGTGGCATGTTCAACCTGCCGCACGCCCAGACCCACGCGGTCGTGCTCCCGCACGTGCTCGCCTTCAACGCGCCGTCCGCCCCCGAGGCGGAGGCACGGATGGCGGCGGCCTTCGGCGCGCCGAGCGCGGTGGCGGGACTCGGCGCCCTGCGTACGACGCTCTCGGCGCCGAAGGCGCTCAAGGACTACGGCATGCCCGAGGACGGCATCGCCAAGGCGGTCGCGCCGATCATGGCCGCGATCCCCGACAACAACCCGACCCCGGTCACCGAGGAGAACCTGACCGCGCTGCTGACCGCTGCGTGGGCGGGAGAGGAGAGCTGATGAGCGACGTAGCTGGCGTATCGCCGGAGCAGCAGGCGGTCGAGCAGACCCTGGTCGACACCGTCGTCGCGTCCTTCGACGCCTGCGAGGACCCGCGCCTGAAGGAGGTCATGGTCTCGCTGACGCGTCACCTGCACGCCTTCATCCGCGACGTACGCCTCACCGAGGACGAGTGGGCCGCGGCCATCGAGTTCCTGACCAAGGCCGGCCACATCACCGACGACGTACGCCAGGAGTTCATCCTCCTCTCCGACACGCTCGGCGCCTCGATGCAGACGATCAACATCAACAACCAGGCGTACGCCGACGCGACCGAGGCCACGGTCTTCGGGCCGTTCTTCGTCGAGGACTCCCCGGCGATCGAGCTGGGTGGGGACATGGCCTTCGGGGCACCGGGCGAGCCGTGCTGGGTCACCGGGACGGTCACCGGAACCGACGGAAAACCTCTGGTCGGAGCCAAGATCGAGGTCTGGGAGGCGGACGAGGACGGGCTCTACGACGTTCAGCGCGATGCCGGCGCGCGGGCGGCCCGGGCGCACCTGTTCACCGACGCCGAGGGCGGCTACCGGTTCTGGGGGCTGACGCCCACGCCGTACCCGATCCCGGACGACGGCCCCGTCGGCAAGATGCTGGCCGCGGTCGGGCGCTCGCCGCTGCGCGCCTCGCACCTGCACTTCATGGTCACCCACGAGGGCTGCCGCACCCTGGTCACCCACATCTTCCCGGAGGGCGACCCGATCGGCTGGAAGGACACCGTCTTCGGGGTCAAGGAGTCGCTGATCAAGAGGTTCGAGCGGCAGGCCGCCGGGACGCCGACCCCGGACGGCCGGGCCGTCGACGGCACCTGGTCGTCGGTGCGGTTCGACATCGTCCTCGCGCCCGTGGGGGCCTGAAACGTCCCTGGCGTGCTTCGGCCACAGGGGTGTTGCCCGGGCACGTCAGGGACCCCCTCACGGGGCCCGATGGACGGTGTAGGTGAAGTCCTCGTGGACCAGGACGTTGCCGGCGGAGTCCGTGATCACGAGGTGGTCGGTCACGCGGGAGTCGGGCGGATAGGAGTCGAACCCGATCGCCACCTCGGTCACGGTTTCGCCTTCGGGGAGGAAGGATCCCTTCACGTCGAGCCCGCCCTGCGGGGCCGGATGGTCCAGGGTGATCCGGAGGGTCCCGTGCACCCAGCCCTCGGTCCCCTCAGGCGTCAGGACCGGCTCGTTCACCGTGAACCGGTCCCCCTCCCGGAACGATCGGATCTCCGGCCGGACCTGCATCACCCGGGTGGCGCTCTTCCGATTCCGGGTCGCCCTGATCGTGACGTTGAACGCGGGCAGGGTCCCGGTGGAGGGCGCCTTCGTGGCCGCCGTGAAGGACGCCGTACGCCGCCCGGCCTGGATCGTGAGCGTGCCCGGAACCGTGACCCAGGACGAGCTCGAGGTGAGGCTCACCGCCAGGGACGTCTTGGCGACGCAGTCGAGCGTGACCGTCCCGGTGGCCCTCTGGCCGGCGTGGACGTAGGCGGGTAACGCCACCGCGGTGGGCACCGGCGTCGGGTAGCACGGGGTGGCCGTGCGGACGAGTGTCGCGCGGCGTACCACTTGCCGGTAGACCGTCTTGACCCTGCCGCTGCTGCGGACCGTCGTGGGTGAGGTCCGGACGGCGACCGCGCGTGTGCTCCGGCCCTTTGCGACATAGACCCATGCCGGGACCCGGATGCCCGTGCTGGCCCACAGTTGCACCTTGGCGCGTTTCGGAGTCCGGCAGGAGAGCCTGATCGTGGCGGTGGTCGACGAGCCTCCGGCGACAGTGCTCCTGGCAAGGGTCAACGACTTGAGCGTCGGCCGGCAGGCCGCCTCCGCTGACGGAGTCGTCACCGCGGCGGGCACGTTGAGGACCGCGACGGCCAGGACGATGCCGAGGACGAGTCGGCCGAAACAGCGTGACATGGGCTACCTCCAGGTCCTGGGAACGTATCGAAACCGCCGGCACGTGCTGCTCGCTCGCGCCGACGGTCCCTCAGATCAGGTAGCGCCCATTCCTGAGTCGGCTACTCCCCGGCGCCGGTGTCGGTGTCGGCCGAGGCGAAGTCGACCTTGAGCGAGTCGAGAATCGAGGTGATGCTCTGCTCGGTGCTCGCCTTCTCGATCCCGGCCTCGTGGAGGATCCCGGCGCCGTCCTCGTACTCGAGGAGGGCGAGCAGGATGTGCTCGGTGCCGACGTAGGAGTGCTCGAGCCGCAGGGCCTCGCGGAAGGTCAGCTCGAGCACCTTCTTGGCGTCGGCGGTGAACGGGATCATCTCGCCGACCTCGCCGTAGGGCTCCGGGGTGGCGGCGGTCGCCGCGGCGCGCACGGCGTCGAGGGTGACGTCCTGAGCCCTGATCGCGTGGCCCGCGACGCCCTCCGGCTCGGCGAGGAGGCCGAGCACGAGGTGAGGTACGCCGGTCTCCGCGTTCGCGGCCTTCCGCGCCTCCCCCTGAGCGGCGACGACGACGGTGCGAGCACGCGGGGTGAACTTCGCGAACCCGGCGTTCGGGTCGAGCGCCGTCTCGCCGGCCTTGGGGACGTACTTCTTCTGAGCTGCCTGCTTCGTCACCCCCATCCGGGTCCCGATCTCGGTCCAGGAGGCGCCGGAGCGGCGAGCCTGGTCCACGAAGTGCCCGATCAGATGGTCGGCCACCTCGCCCAGGTGCTCGCCGACCAGCATCGCGTCGGCCAGCTGGTCCAGCGGCTCGTCCCGAGCCTTCTTGATCGAGTCGATCAGGGTGTCGAGGCGTACGGCCTTGAGGGCAGGGTCTACATCGCGGGGAGTCGTCATGCGTCAACTCTAGGTTGACGACAGCGAAGCGTCAACCTCTGGTTGACGACCGTTGCAGGTGCGGCTCGCCTCGCGGCACGAGGGGATGAGATCGCGGCGCAGGCACTGACCGTCTGGCTCGAAGGGCTTGTGGAACAGTACGACGACCAAGTGCTGCCGGTCACTGCGGCGGTGGCGGACCGGTGGGGCGAGCTGAACTCGGTGCGGCCACTGCCGGCGGTGGACTCGCTACTCGCCGCGACCGCTCTCGAGCACGGGCTCACAGTTTCAACGCGCAACGCCAAGGACTTCGCGTCGACGGGGGTCGACGTTTACAACCCGTTCTCCGTCGACGCTTAGACCTCGGAACCGAAGCAGGGCCGGCCACCCTGGGGTGGCCGGCCCGCTGCGTACAGACTTGATCAGCTGTTGGAGATCTGGATCATCTCGTCGCGGGGGACGACCTTGATCCGCTCCCGGCCCTGGGCCTCGCCGAGCGAGCGCTCGTGGTTGTCGAGCCGCTCCCAGCCCTCGATGGTGGTGAACTCGACGCCCTTGCCGGACAGGTGCTCGAGAACCGCCGCGGGCGAGCCGAGCTCGGCGGGCTTGAGCTTGTCGAGGTCGTGGAGGAGGTTGTCGATGGTCTCCTTGGCGTCGGACTTGGTGTGGCCGATGAGGCCGACCGGTCCGCGCTTGACCCACCCGGTGACGTACGTCCCGTTGATGTGCTCGCCGTTGAGGTCGAGCACTCGGCCGCCGGCGTTGGGGATGACGCCGTTCTCGCTGTCGAAGGGCACGTCGGGGAGGGCCTCGGAGAGGTATCCGACGGCCCGGTAGACGGCCTGCACCGGGGTGTCGGTGAACTCGCCCGTGCCGGTGACGGTGCCGTCGCCGTTGTACTCGGTCTTCTCGCTGCGCAGCGCGACCACCTGACCGTCCTCGCCGAGGATCTCGACAGGGTTCTGCATCATGTGGATGACGATCTTGTGGGGCTTGTCGCCGGCGGGCGCCTCCATGTACTTCAGGAGGATGTCGGCCACCAGCTTGGTCGCCTTGTGGCTCTGGATCGCCTTCTCGCCGGCCTCGTCGATCTCGAAGCCCTCCTCCTCGACGACGACGTCGACCGAAGGGGAGTGGGAGAGCTCGCGCAGCTCCATCGGGCTGAACTTGATGTGTGCCGGGCCGCGGCGAGCGTAGACGTGGACCGTCTTGGCCGGGTTCTTCTTCAGCCCCTGGTAGACGTTGTCGGAGACCTCGGTGACCAGCTGCTCCTCGGCAGGCTTGGCCAACATGCGGGCGACGTCGAGCGCGACGTTACCGGCGCCGAGGACGGCGACCTCCTCGGCGTCGAGGGGCCACTCGCGGGAGACGTCGGGGTGGCCGGCGTACCAGCTGACGAAGTCGGCCGCACCGAAGGACTGGGGCAGGTCGATCCCCGGGATGTCGAGCTCGCGGTCGGCCATCGCGCCCGTGGCGAAGATGACTGCATCGTAGAACCTGTGCAGGTCGTCGAGCTTGAGGTCGGTGCCGAAGTCGACGTTGCCGATGAAGCGGATGCTGTCCTGGTTCAGGACGCGCTTCAGAGCCTTGATGATCTCCTTGATTCGCGGGTGGTCAGGAGCCACGCCGTAGCGAACCAGGCCATAGGGAGCAGGCAGGCGCTCGATGACGTCGACGCGCGCACCAGGGTGCTCCTTCGTGAGGATGTCGGCAGCGTAGATGCCGGCCGGGCCGGCACCGACGATCGCAACGCGGATGTCACGCATAAGGGAGTTCAACCTTCCGTGGAGGTACTAAGGCAAGCCTAAAGGGGGTTGTGTAACCCTCCGAATCCGTTCCACCAGGTGGTTACGAGGTCGTGCGTTGGGTTCACGCTCAATTCTAGAACGCGTTCTTGTTTTGGGTATGTCTGGGGACGTGATCTCGGACACGTACGGCGCGTCTGGGCGTTGTTTCTTTGGGGCGCTGGCTTCGATGGGTTGAGCCTTGTCGAGTCTGGGGTTGGTCTCGGGTGGGCGCGCTGAAGGAGCCGTGATTTCGTTCCGGCGTTCGCCGCCGACCCTTGCTTCGATTGTTTCTCGATCACGCACCGCGTCAAGGACGCGACGAGACTCACGAAAAGTGCCCGCGAAACACCTTCGGTGCCTCATCTAGGAGTGCCCGCGAACCGGTGATCCTCGGGGTGTATGAGGAGTGTG